>JABSOG010000749.1 GCA_013216025.1 Algicola sp.
GCTGCCAGACTTTGACCCAACTCAACCGACAAGCGTTGTAATACGCCATCAAAACCCGCTTTAACGCTCAGGCGATCGAGACGGTTTTGGGCGATATCTACTTGCCCCTGTTGCTGCTTGATTTGCTCATGTTGAATATTAATGGCTTCTTGATTGACTAATTTAAGGGCGGCGGTGCGTTGTTTGTGAATTTTCAGACGCTTATTCAGCTGTGCTTCTTGAACCACACTTTCTTTATAGTCAAGTGCAGACACGATGCCCGATTTAACCAAGCCAGACTGTGCCTCTAGTTTTACCTTGGCCGTTTCGTAGCGCGCTTCCAATTCTGCAAAGTTACCACTTTCGTTAAGGATTTCACGTTTGTGATTTAATTTTAGCTGACGTAAATTGGCTTTACGTTGTGACAGCTCTTGGACTGCGCTGTCAACCTCTTGTTTTAATTCTGGGTTTGCTAGTTGGACAATGACACTGTCGGCTGTGACCAGTGCGCCAGGTTTAAGGATGATTTCTTGAACCGTTGCACGGGTTAACGAGGTGATCAGTAGTTGTTTGTCTGATCGTAAAGCACCATAACCTTCTATTTCTACCTGCAAGTCACCTTGTTTTACCGTACCAAAAAGCATGTCGTTACGTTTAACCGAAGTACCGCCAGCTTGCGTGCTGACATACCAAGTCAGGGCAGCGAGCAAACAAACCGCCAAACCACCGGTAACAGTCTTTGTGTTGAATTTGCTTTGTTTTACTTTGACTTTTTTCACATCCATTTAACAGACACCTTGATTGAATCGTTTAGTGATATTGACAGTGCTTATGCTAATTTTGTGCCAAGAGTTGTTTTTGTTTACAATCAATGGGTTATGGTTTTTGTGGTGGATGAACGGATGGGATTGGTCCGCTGGTGAACTATGGCGAACCGAAAGTGAACTCGGTGCTGGGGCGTTTGGCGGCCGTTACGAAAGGCTATCGAAGGATATGCGGGTGCCTTAACAAAGACCTATTTCGATCTCATAGGAGGATGGGTTAGGCGAGGTACGAGCCGTAACCCATCGGGCGATATCATAACCCATCGCCAAACCGTGGATAAAACCTCCAATCATACAAAGGATTGGCGATTAACGACGAATAACCGATGGGTTACGCGCAAGCGCTAACTACGGCTCGTTCCTCGCCCCATCCTCCGGGTGAGATCGAAATAGGTCTTGTTAAGGCACCATTAAAGGCAACGAAATTGATACGGTAACACCCGGTGCATTGGTATTATTCACCAGCTTTATAGTGCCTTTGTGATGCTCTATGATATTACGACAAAAACTCAGTCCTATGCCTTGACCATTTTGCTTAGTGGAATACAAAGGAACAAAGAGGTTATCCATATTGGCAAAACCATGACCGCTGTCGACCACTTCAATGAGAGACCTATTGGCGCTTTCACTAAAGATCAGTTTTATTGTCTTTTCGCGTTCAGAGGCTTCATCGGCATTTTTAATCACATTTATCAACACTTGCTCTATAAAAGCAGGGTCTGCCCAAAAATGTTGTGCTTTCATTGTTATCTCTAACGGAATATCTTTGAGCAGACCTTGAATACGCTTGGCGAGATTGGCGATCAAAAGCATCTGACAATTGAGGTTAAATGGTTTGGTAATAGACGCATAGCGACTAACAAAGTCTTGCAAGTGTTGGCATCGTTCTGTGATCACGGTTAACGCCTGCTTTTCTCTATCCCCCTGTGCTTTTAAACTGAGTCCTTGAGCTAATGCCGATATTGGCGTTAATGAATTGTGGATCTCATGTCCAAGCACTCGAATAAGCTGCTGCCACGCACTAAGCTGGCTTTGTCTTAACGCTGATTCAATATTAACAAAAACCAGTAATTGGTGTGTTCGCTTCTGATCAATAAATTCGCTGTGGCGAATGTGCCATTTACTGTCACGATGCTTTTCTTTAAAACGCCAATGATTATCGACAAATTCAAGCCCTAATAACCTGGGAGAGGCATTTCTGAAAATCTGCCAGGGTTGAGGAAATAATTCATTAAAGGCGTCATTGGCATAAGTCAGCTGAGGGTGTTGGTCAAAGACCAAAATGGGGCTGTCGAGTTGTTCTATGAGTCGATAAACCAGAAAAACATGTTGATCGTAGCGCGACTTGAGTAAGTGAAAATGGGCGCTCAAGCTTTGCAAGTCCTGATGAAACTCTATTACTTTGCCAGCGCTAAAAGCCGGTCTGGCATACTGGCAATAATCACCATTGCGTACTGATTCAAGTTGCATGCTGGCGCGTTTAAACGCAACGATGGTTCTTCTATATATATAAGAAAATAATAACCATAAGATTACTGCCACGCCTGCGTTTGTTATGGCAATGTTCACCACTGTCCAATGCAGCAATAACCCAATGACCACACACAAACTGACCACCAAAAGACTGGTCGCAATAAAACACGTTTTTAACAGCTGCTCTAAAGATTTAAAGACAAATAGGTTCATTATTGTTCGTTGATGCCATATTTTTCTAAACGGCGATACATGGATGATTTAGTCAGCCCGAGCATTATCGCCGCTTTAGGCGCATTTCCATGACTTAGCGCCAGTGCTTGTTCTATCAGTATTTTCTCAGCTTCATCTATCTTCATCATAGGCAAGCTATTGCTAGGTTTAAGCGTAGACAGGTGTAAATCTTGGTGTTCGAGACTACTGCCTTGGGCTAACAAAACCGCGCGTTCCATTAAGTGACTCATTTCACGCACATTCCCCGGCCAGTGATAGGTTTCGAGCGCCTGTACTGCACTGGGTGTCAGGGTTAACGCTTCGCGTTTATATTTTTTGCCATGCTGTGTTATAAAGTGCTTTGCCAGCGGCACAATATCTTGAAACCTTTCTTTTAATGAGGGCACCCTAAGCTCTATGGTATTAAGCCGAAAATAAAGATCTTCCCGAAAGGCACCATCACCTATCAATTGGGCAATATCGCCATTGGTTGCGCTAATAATCCGGCTATCTGCGTGGCGAGTTTGACTTGAGCCTAAGACTTCATATTCACCAGATTCGAGTACACGGAGCAATTTTGCTTGTTGTGACAGGGGAATATTGGCAATTTCATCTAAAAACAGAGTGCCATCTTTGGCCAACTCAAAACGACCAATGCGATTTTCTTTTGCGTCGGTAAATGCGCCTTTTTTATGGCCAAACATTTCGCTTTCAAATAACGCCTGGGAAATAGCGCCCATATTGACCGTGATAAATGCATCACTGGCACGGTCAGATTGTTGATGGATACGTTGTGCTAAATGACTTTTTCCGGTGCCATTGTCACCCGTTAATAAAATACTGGCATCGGTTGCCGCCACGGCATCTATTTGACGTAAGAACTTTACCATTGCGTCTGATTGCCAGATAAAATCTTGCTCGGCAACCGATTCTAACTGCTGTTTAAGTTTTTGATTTTGAACTTGTAAACCCGCCATCTTCAATTGTTGGCGAATAATTTGGATTAATCTTTGGTTATTCCAAGGTTTTTCAACAAAATCACATGCGCCAAGACGCATAGCATTGACCGCTAAGTCAACATTAGACCAACCTGTCATGGCGATAACGGGCATAACAAAATCAGATTGACTCAGCCAGGTCAAAAACGACAGGCCTTCTTCGCCGGAGGTAGTATCTAGCGAAAAATTCATATCGAGCAAAATCAAATCGACGCTGTTTTGCGCCAATATTGTTTGGGCATAATGATGATTTTCGGCTTCAAGTATTGTAAAACCCTGATCTTCTAGAATAAAGGCGGCACTTAAACGAATTTCTGGGCTGTCATCGACAACCAATATTAGCGGCTTAGATATCACAATCGATGATAATTCCCTGATTAGTTAATTAAAGATAATAAATGGCCAGTTAGGATTGAACAAGACAAATTTTGGGCGCTGATGATATAGCGTCATTTAGGGGAATTTAATATACCTTGGTTTGATACGTTGGTGCTTGGAGGATGTTGTAAAAGCCATGTGCGGAGAAAAATTGTAGGCGGCGGATTTGCCTACATGGATGCAGATTTATGTCATCATGAATGAACATAGTGCAAAGGGGCCTTAGCTAGTTCATTTGCTGATTTTTTCCAAAATAAGATCACGCCCGCGACCCACTAAGTGGTCGAAAGTATTATAACTCTAAAACCAACCATTTGAGTTTATCACGCCAAACAAGATTCTAATTGCGATACATAGTCGTCCAATTCATGTATATCATTAACTAAAATTACATTTTTCAAGCGTGCAAAATAAACCTTGGTTAATGTGATTTGGTCACCAGTGCGCAAGTGAGTAATTAATAGTAACAACCCTATGGCTGCCTGAAGCCATATTGCAGGCAGATCGTGCTGTTCTGCCAGTGCCAGTAATTTATCGGCATACTGCTGACCCGCTTGGTTATCTTGCTCGCTTATTCTATCAATCAGATTTGTTAACCCTT
>JABSOG010000750.1 GCA_013216025.1 Algicola sp.
GCATTGGATGCGCCGTGCGCACCGCCACCCTACTCCCCGTTCTTAACCTGCTCTTCACTCTTTTCACCACCTTTTACAACAGCAGGCACCTCATAACCATCACTCAAGGTTTTCATAAATGCCACCAAGGCTTTCACCTCAATTTCACTGAGCTTCAAATCACCCAACTCTTCGTGATTAACCGTGGCTTTCACCTCAGGCACACCCCAGCGTTTGTCGATGTCGCGGCTGTTGTAAAAATCGACCACGTCTTCTAGGTTGTCAAAAATGCCGTTGTGCATGTAAGGTGCTGTTTTTGCGATATTGCGTAAGGTTGGCACTTTGAATTTGCCGACTTGCAACTCGGGATTGTCGATATTGGGATTACCGGCCAACCCTTGGTCGACATAACCTTTGCCTGCTGGGTTGTATTTAGTCGCCATGTTTAAAAACGGCAATTTATGATTGGCCGCTAGGCCAATGTTGTCATAAGTATAATCTGTAAACAGTGGTGGTCGGCGACTCGATTCGGGTTGGCTGGGATGACACGCCGCACAATTACCCTTATCTTCGGCTTCAAAAACCTCTAGTCCCAGTAACTCTTGCTTACTTAAGCTCACATTGCCTTTAAGGTAGTGATCGTACTTGGCCGAAAACGGTGCAAATTCAGGCCCCTGTTCGTAAGCCACCAAAGCATCGGTGATGGCATCGATGGCGTCGTCTTCATCTTCGAATAAGTCTTTGCCATACAATTGTTGAAGCATACTGGCGTAACCCGACTCTTTGACTTTGGCTATCACTTGGGTGATAGATGAGTTGCCCATTTCTAACGGGTTGATGAAGGGTTTTTTGGCTTGACTGTGCAAGTTGGTCGAACGGCCATCATAAAAGAAGCCACCAACCCAGGTTTTTTCGGTTAAATCCCAGTGTAATACCGGGTTGTATTTAACATAACTGATGGACGGGGCGTTGCGGTTGCCAAACAGGGTGGGCGTGGCACCAGGGCTGACGATGTTATTAGGATCGCTGTACGCTGCAGCGGTCTGATGACACGATTGGCAAGACTGCCCGGCAGGTTGTGACAACGAGGTATCATTAAAAATTAATTTACCCAGTGCGGCCTTTTGCGTTTGCATTTGTTGATTGGCCATTGACAGTGGTGATAAAAGCAGCAGTAAAACACTGCCCGGCAATTTTGTCATAACAGGATATCATCCTTGGTTGTTTTCGCGTGTGGTGGTGATGTAAAACCACCCATAATCTCTACTAACAGGTTAAGTTAAACGGCCAACAATAGCAAATGATAATAATTCTTGTTTGAGTGAATTAAACCAAGGTGATACCATCGCTTCAATCAATAACAAAACCCATCACAGTGCCAATGAAAACCCACTTTCTGCTAGCCCGACACGGCCAAACCCAATGGAATCTGCTGAAAAAATTGCAAGGCCGATTAGACAGCGAGATCACCGAAACCGGATATCAACAGGCACAACAATTGGCCGAAACTCTTGCCTCAAAACCCGCATCAAAATCAGTCGATTTGATAGTGACCTCGCCCCTGCCACGGGCTAGCATCACCGCCAATATCTGCCAGCAAAAACTACAATGTCCAATACAGACCAACGAGGGATTAATCGAACGTCATTTTGGCGATTGGCAAAGCCAGCTTTTTGATGATTTAGGTGATCAACCGTATTTTTCAGAAATTTTCTTTCAAGTGACAGAACATGCGCCACCCAACGGTGAATCGGGCATCGATTGCGCCAATCGATTCAAACAGGCACTGATTGAGATTGCGACCAAAAACCCGCAAAAAGCCATTCTGATAGTGACCCACGGTGATGCGATACGCTGTTTTTCGACACAACTAAAGCAAGTCGCCTTTTGCGATGCCTACAGCCAATATGGCAACGGTAGCGTGATTGCCACCGAGTTTGATCATCAACTGGAGAAGTTTGAAATACTTTTGTGATTAAGAGATTAAGTCACGCTGTAGTTAATAATCGATATCACTGCCCGCCATTAAGTCCATAAACCACATAAGCCGCCCCGGCAGACATGATAATGGTGCCGATGACAATATGAATGTTAATCTTGACCGGCTCGGTCAATAACGCGGTAGTCACCATGATCAAACACGATGCAATCATAAAAGCCGCCCCAGCAATCCCGGCGTTCGAAACCGCATATCCCTTGGGAATACAATAATTGGCCAACGCATAAGTAGTCGCCAGACAAATCCCAATCCGCACCCATACATTGGGGATAGCCTGATAAACACCGCCCATTATCGACGGCAGAAATTTGCCATTGGTAAAGGTCACCGAGATAAATACCAGTGTTTGACCCACAATCATGTATATGAACGCGTGTAAAAATGAAGTGAACATTAGCACCACCTTTGCTTGTTATAAACTTGACCATTGTGTCAGGTTTTTGGGTGATGAGCTAGTGGCGTACAAGAAGCGAATACTTAGAGCTTTTTGTATCCCACTTGGTGGAGTGTCAGGATGACCGACACTAGGGCAGGACGCCCGTAGATAGAGCAATGACAGGAGCAATTGCCGAAGACTAAACCGCAGGGATGCTTTGCGTGTACCAAACTCAATTTAGACCACTACGACACCAACATCCATGTACAAAAAAACCTTGTCGTTAAACAAGGTTTTTCTATATTAAGCTATCGAATTGGCTGAGCAATTAACCCGCTGGCGTGATCAACAAATCTTCAACATAATCACCAACACCGGCACCGGCTCTAAGGCTGGTCTTTACTTTGAAGGTTTTATTCATTGGCTTGGTTTCGGTGGTTTTTTTCAAGTTTTTTGATGCTGTGTTCATGATTTATTCCTTTATAACTATTGTCTGATGACTGTCTGACAAGAAAAACTAACGAGGTTAAGTTTAGGTGTTAGCGTCGTCTTGGGTGGGACCCTGACTGCCATCCTCGACTTTATCGCCAAGGCCTGCACCAGCTCTGAGATTGGTCTTGATTTTCATCTTTGTTTTGAAAGGGGCTTTTTTAGTTTGACTAGATTTTGAATTTTTCATTTTTGGTTTCCTTTAATACGACTGTTGGGTTGAGGGATTTCTTTATACCGGTGCATAACCAATCATGTTTTGTTGTGGCACATCATCTGGCACGACATCTTCAACGTAGCCACCAAGTCCGGCACCGGCTCTAACGTTGGTTTTGATTTTAAAAGAGGTTTTCATTGGGGTGGTTTTACTGGTTACTTTAAAAGCGGTTTTCATTTACTATTTCCTTTGAATGACTGTCTGATGCGGTATAACTTAGCACTGCGGTCCACAAAGTGTCAATGGTTATTTTGTAACCAGTAACATTTGGTTTTAATGACTTAACACAAAAAGTAGCATTAAGCTCATACTACAATAGGTTATTTATTGTTACAAAAGGGTTTTTTGGTCAGATATAGCCAAGAGACATTAGCCATACCTCACGTGAATTAAGGGCTAAAATTAAACAAGGTGTACTTTTAATCATTAACAGCGATTATCCACCCCCAGCCGAGTGAATTTACTTTCTATGAGCAAAGCCTCCTTAAACCAACAGCTGTGGAAAATAGATTTCAATCGCCTTGTACAGTGCCGCACAAACGACCACGGCCAATAAGGTTTTATTGATGATTGCGTTAAGTCTTGAAGTATTCATGTGGTTGTCTCCTTAAGTATTGGGTCTCGAATACAAGATTAATACTAAAGCACTCTCGTTCTAAATTCTGTGATGTAGTTCACACTGTTGAAGGCGGGTGTAAAAATGTTGCGAAACAAACTGAATTAGAGCCTTCTGGTGACACTACAAAAACTAATAATATCAGCATAAGTACGTAACTGACTGACTGACCAAGTCGGCTTTTTGACGACTGATGTCCATAATCGTCGACGAGGCGACCGATGCAACCAAAGAGACGGCTGAAATTGTCATCATCGCAGCAACTAGCGAATACTTGATTGAATTTACTCTTCTATTTGGCTTTTTAAAGACACCCAACATCGATTCAAATTCACCTTTTATTGTTCTAATGGTTATGGCTTTGAAATAATGAGGTAATAATAGGGGTATTGGGACCAAAAGACAATATTCAGGCTGGACTCCATCCTTGGACATCAAACCCTGCTCCTGTTCATCCATGACCCCGCAGGATAAGCACATCCTTGTGCAAAAAAAAAGCCCGCTTAAAGAAGCGGGCTAAAAATACAAGTTGAAGGTGGAATCAAATTCCTGGGTGACAAACAAGCTGGAAATCTAACAAACCGTCTTGTTTTGTGTCTTGACCACAACAGCTTTTCCCAAGTACTCTGTGGTTTGAAGCACCGCGTGTTTAATGCCGTGGTTCAGAAGATGTGTGTATACTAATCGTTCGAACCGTTCCCGACAAACAAATAAAACTAACCTTTAACATTAGATATTCTAATACTGAATTTTATGTGAATAACACACATCAGTAGCGAATAGCTCCAAA
>JABSOG010000751.1 GCA_013216025.1 Algicola sp.
TTCGCCCTCGTATGCAAAGGTTTCGCTGAGTGAGAAATCTGAGCGTAATATTGGTGTAAACAGTTCCATTAATTCTTTTTGTGCGAGGATTTCTGGCGGCGTGCCACCTAACTCTTCTACTGCCTTCAAAAACTCCTGCTCGCCCATAGCATGCATCGGTTTGCGCGTCTGTGGCAAATGAATCGCCCGCTTGGCCGAAATAAAATGATGAATTTGCTGACGGACGCCTTGTTGATACAGGGCACGAGCCAATTCAAAGCTGACCAAACCGCCATTGCTGTGGCCAAAAAAGACAAAAGGTTTATCCAGCGCCGGTAAAATGTTAGGAATAAGGGCTTCAACCATCCCTTTACAAGTGCCTATCAGCGGATCGACAAAACGACTACCTCTACCCGGGTATTGCACCGCTATCACTTCAACCGAGTCTGGCAAACTGTTACACCAGTCGCTGAATATCTGCGCACTGCCCCCAGCATAAGGAAAACAAAACAAGCGGATGACGGCTTGAGGCGCAGGTTTTTTGATGTGAAACCACGGGTTTTTGTACAAATTTGGCATAACTGGCATTATCCTTGGCAATTTCGTTGCCATTAGAGTGACATTAAAGCAACAATAGAGCGGCGAATTGTAGCAAAAAGCCAAGCTGCACAAAAGCCGCAATTGATTGTTGTCGCCATTAAGACCGTCACCGTTGCTGTCAGAAATTAGGGGCGCTTTACGCTTGGTTGATTTTTCTGAGTATTCATGGCTTGTCGCACTGAATATTTTCGATCTTCAAAAGACTATATAATTCTTACAAAACAACTGGTTAATGCCTTCGATTGCTCCTCTGCGCTGGTATTATTAGCCAGCCAATGCTATATACAGTCCATGGCACCAAATCGAACCAACAGCATCAATAATCACTATACTGTTGAATTCATTGCCGATGTCGGCGTTTATCCAAAGATCAATAAACGTTTGACTCAACCATCCTTTAAGCGGACTCAGCATATTTATGGCTATTGCATTTGAAGATTCAAGGCGGGCACTTGAACAACAGTTGTCGACCAAACTCGATATCGTTCATGTTATCCAGGTAATATTCCTCTCAACCTTGGCACTGTGGGCCTTTACTGGCAAAATCGACCTTTACCGTACATCACAAAGCGGTACATTAAAAAACGAAGCCGGCGCGCTGATTGTCCAATCGGAGGTCTGGGCCACCATTAAACATTCATCGCTGTCGTTGGGCCAAAAGGTCGAAAAGGGCCAACTGCTGTTGCAACTTGACGATACGCCCGCCCGCCTGACGCTGTCGAAACTCACCGATGAACTCACCGCCAACGCACAGCAAAAAGCCATACTTAACGAACAACGCCAGTTAACCGCTCAAAAATACCAATTATTTCAAAGCTCACTCGAAAGTGAGATTAGGCAAATTCAGGCCCAGCTCGAACAGTCCGATCAAGTGTTGGCCACCCAGAAAAAGATTCTCGATGGTTACAAAGAATTGTCCAAAACCTCAGCCGTTGCCAAAATGGACCTGTTGCGCCAAGAACTTGAAGTGGTCAGAGCGCAGGCCACCGCCAAGGTCAACAAAATTGCCCTGAGCAATAAGCGACAACAGATCCCCCGCAACCAACGTGAACAAGATCTTGCAATCAGCCAAATCGACGCCCAATTGTCCTCTTTGAATGATCAGCAAGAACAGTTAAACCGCGCCATTACCCGAGCCGAACTTGAAGTCGACAAATATGCCGTGGTCGCCGCCAACAGCGGCGAAGTGGTTCAACTTGTTGCACTACCGACAGGCAACCGGGTCGATATAGGGCAAAAGCTGGCCACCCTGAGCAATAGTTCTGCTTGGTTGATCCACAGCCAATTTAAAGCCACCGATGCCATAGGTCATATTAAAGAAGGCCAATCGGCACGGATATTGGTCGACGGATTTCCCTGGCGCCAATACGGTTCACTCGAAGCCACCGTCACCCATGTCGCCAAAGAGGGCATCAGAAATCAGGTCGATGTACTGCTGACACTCAATCCCAATCCAGATTCGCAAATACCGCTGACATTTGGTCAGCCGGTGACAGTAGAAATCAAAACCCAAGAACTGTCGCCGATGTTACTGCTGCTAAATGCGGTTGACCGTGCCACCCGCACCCACGTCGGAAGCAACGATTCATGAGCCGCCGTTGGCTGGCCAAAGAGGTCGTCCAGACTTCGAACATGGATTGTGGCGTTGCTGGACTAAAATGCATTCTCGATAGCTATGGCATTCAAAGTAACTACGAATACCTGCGCGATGCCTGTAAAACCGATGTTAACGGCACCTCTATAGACCGCATGGAAGACGTGCTCAACGACATCGGCTTTGAAAGTTATCAGGTGGTGGTACCCAAAGAGCAGCTAACCTATGACACCGATGAGCTGTTGCCGGCCATTGCGGTGGTCAACATTGGCCAAAATATCACCCACTTTGTGGTGATTTGGCGCAAGGTTGGCAACTGGTTACAAATTTGTGATCCCGCCCAGGGGCGTTATTGGGTGCGGGCCAAACATTTTGCCAACAACCAACTGTTTATTTATCGCGACCACATTGAAACCGAACAGTGGCTGCATTGTTTTGACGCCTGGGATCGCCATCACTTTTTGGCTCAGGTTAAACGCAAACTCGGCATTGGTGCCGAAGCTTTCGAAAAAGCGATGGAAAACAGCGACACCCAATGGCAACCCGGTGCCAAAGTCGATGCGGTGTTACGCTTTATCACCTATCTGGCCGATCAAGACAAAAAGTTCACCGGCCCAACTGCCGAGGCCCTATTCAACGAACTGTTACAAGCGATGGACAACCAACCAGAGAAAGAATGGTACAAAACCATCCCCAAAGCTTTTTGGTCATGCCGTACGGCAGATGACTGGTACACCACAGCGATGGAAAAAGAAGGTCTGGACGCTTCAAATCATATTAATTTCAGCGGCGCCGTATTGCTGAAAATCAGCCCGACCGAACGGCTCAAACAACCCGAAACGACTAAGTCAAAGCAACCGCCTAATTCAGAACAGCAGGCCAAACAAGCTACGTCTGAAAATGAGGATGAAGCCGGTTCAGAATCAGGAGAACAACACAGCGGACCTGAAGATGAGCAAATACGTCAGGCATTATCGGTGCCGACCAAGTCCCCCATCAGAAGCATATACGATTTTGTTCGCACTGCCGGATTGATAAGCCCCACAGTGGTGTTCTTTTCAGCCATTGTGGTCGGTGCCACAGTGGCGTTACAGGCCATGGCATTCAAATTACTGTTTGAATTTGAAAACCTGGTGGCCCCGGGCCAATTGCGAATAAACATCGCACTGGTGATCTTTTTTCTCACCGCGGGTACCGCCGTACTCAACGTGCCATTGCAATTAACCGTGCAACGCATATCTCGGCGACTTGAAGACCAGTTTCGTATCGCATTGTACGAAAAACTGCCACGACTCAAAGACGAATATTTTTCGAGTCGGTTGTTGTCCGACCTAATTGAACGAAGCCACTCGGTGGCATCGATAGAAAATATCCCCTCTATCATGGTCAATCTTATTCAAACCCTAACCCGCTTGCTGGTGATTTATTTGGGGCTTATTTATTTGGTGCCCGAATCCATAATGTGGATCACCCTATTTACCAGCGCCTGTATCATTATTCCTTTTATTGCACAGCAAATTCTCAGCCAAAAAGACATGGTCACCCGAACGCTGGCAGGCACCCTGACCCGTCACTATTCTAATGCGCTTTTGGGGTTGTTTACGGTGAAAGTGCACTCTGGAGAAAATACCATTCTCAACCAGCAGCAAGAATCGCTGACCCGCTGGGCCAAAGCCTCTAACGCCCAGCGCAAATCGATGATCCGCTTGTCGTTTGTCCAAGATATAGTGACCTACAGCCTCGCCGCCTTGTTGATAGCCCATTTGGTGTATACCACCTCGGCCAGCTCGCTTAACATCTTGTACGTCTACTGGTTATTACAAATGCCGGTGCGCGCCGAAATTTTGTTTACCGTGATCCAGCAATATCCCGGGGTTAAAAACATCATACTGCGATTGCAAGAACCGCTGTGCAGCGCTGAAGATCCGATAGAAAAGATTGAATATTCCCATGTGCCCGAAGATGCCAAAGGCATGGAAATACAAGCCACCAATGCCTCGTTTTCAGTCGAGAGCGAACCGATACTCAATAGCATCAACATTCACATTAAACCGGGCACCCACATTGCCATTGTTGGCGCATCAGGGGCCGGAAAATCCACCTTTGTCAGCGCCCTGCTGGGATTTGGTAAGCTCGACAGCGGCGAAGTATTAATTGACGGCAAACCACTCAACACCGAAACCATTGCCGAGGTACGCGACCATTCTACTTGGCTCGACCCGCAGGTTTACCTGTTCAAAAACAGCATCATCGAAAACATCACCTATGGCAGCGGGCACACGGGACACA
>JABSOG010000752.1 GCA_013216025.1 Algicola sp.
GGTCTAAAAGTCAGTGGGACCAGAGGCAAAACTGGCCGACAGATCGTCAATCCTATTTTTAGCGGTCACCATCAACACAGGCAACCGATTGGTGGGATACTTCTTGCGGATTTGACGGCAAACCTCAAACCCGGTCATGCCGGGCATCATCACATCGAGCAACACGGCATCGAATTGTTGTTCACTTTCAATCACGGCGATGGCCTCTTTGCCATTAGCCGCGGTGGTGATCTGATAGTTTTTCAAACTCAGATGATTTTGCAAAACCTGTAGGTTGATGGGTTCGTCATCAACAATCAAAATCCTGCCAGCATTGATTTGTCCATCTTGCAACAGTTGGGCATCGTCGCTCGAAGGCTCGAATACTTCGCTGTCAAACATATTCTGTGCGCTGGGCTGCTTCCCTTGATTGGGCTTATTATTGGCGATGGACTCAACTATCACCTCGCCATTACAAACAGGTAAAGTAAAGCTGAAAGCCGCGCCCTGCCCTTCGCTAGATTCAACCCAAATTTGACCATTGTGCAATTCAACCAATTGTTTGGTCACCGACAACCCCAAACCCGTACCGCCATAAAAGCGTGCCGTAGAACCATCGGCCTGTTCAAAAGACTTGAAAATACTGTCGAGTTTGTTCGGCGCAATACCAATGCCAGAGTCTGACACCGTAATGACCAGATTGTCTCCTTGTACCATCGAAGACACAACTATGGAGCCCTGCTCGGTAAATTTTATCGCATTGCCAATCAGATTATGGAGTATCTGCTGCACCCGATTTTCATCACCATAAACCGTAGGCACATCGTCATCCATTTGATTAACCAGGGTTAATTTGTCTTTATTGAGCAAAGGTTGCGATAAATCCATCACAATGCCGATCACAGCGCCAATATTCATCGGTTTAATTTTCAGGTCCAACTCGTGGTGTTTCAATTTTGAAAAGTCGAGAATGTCGTTAACCAGATTGTTGAGCCGTTGGCCACTGGTGACCACCAATTTGAGATTGTAAGCCTGCCTGTCACTTAACTGACCGGCAGCACCGTCGAGCATCGACTCGGCAATGCCAACGATACCGTTAAGTGGGGTTCTCAATTCGTGTGATGTATTGGCCAAAATATCGTCTTTGAGCTGGTCGAGGTGTTTCATTTCCTTGATGTTATTATTGATGCGCCCCGCCATAATGCGCAACATTCGCGCCAGTAGCCCAACTTCATCATTGCGCTGTTCCGGTAGATGCAGCGCGCCAGAAGCCACTTCGTCGTAATGGCCCTGAGTGACTTCGGTTGAAGCGGCAACAAACATTTTTAGCGGATCAACAACCTTGTAGCGCAACACAAAAAACAACATCACCAGTTCAACAATCAGCGATATCACACTGAGAATAAAAATAAACTTGGCGGCATCAAGGGCGGTAGATGACAACAGCTGCTTGGGGAAATAAGTGACAAACCACCAATCAGGGCCTTTGATTTTCGACACTGCGATAAAAGCGTCTTGCTCGTCGTTAACAAAAACCTTGGTATTGGTTTTAGTATCAAGCCCTTTGATATTGCTCAACACCTGATGGTACTGGCTGAGCAATTGCGGGTCGTTCATATCAGCAATATTGAGCACACCATCGACCTGACTCAGCAAATCAACCTTGTCCGGGTGCGCAATCAAACGGCCATCTTCGCGAAAAATATAATTGTAGGTGCCTTCAAGCTTGTCGTTAAAGACCCGTTCGAACAGGGTATTTAACAAGTAATCATGGCCCACAGTGAGCAAATGCTGCCCTTGATGATCAATCGGCGTTTCGCACGAGACCATCCATTGTTTGGCGGTATCGTCATAGTATGACCCTGTCCATACGGTTTGCCGCGAGGGGTTATTAATTTTGTCAGCAACATAAAACCATTCCTCTTCGTGCACGTTCATATCGGTATTCGCATCGGTCCCCCAGGCCTGCTCTTGCCAATGAACAATAATCGCGTTTTCAGGAAATGAGGCATACACGTTTTCAAACAAGGTGCGGTAAGTGGGTCCAAATCGGTCAAGCAGTCGATAAGCATTCACCAGACGATCACGAAAGGGTTGATTGTCCAGCGGTGCCGCAGCACCGATAAAAGCAGAATTGTGACGGCTGACCATGCCGTTGTGCCCCACCCTCCCCTCGAATAACGCTTTGCGCATTCGGGTGGACCCATCGGTAGCTTTTTCAAACAGTTGATCAAATTCTTCCTCGGGAATATTTTTACTGTTGTCATTGAGCAGCAAAAATTGTTGCTTAAACACCTGTTGATTGGCTTCAGCCTGTTCAAAAATGATGCTTTCTTTTTCACCCCTTTCTTGAATGTACTTGGCCAACTTGTCGTAGGTTTGGTTTTCAAGGGTTTGCACAATGTGCCAATAACTGAGTATCGACACCGCAAATACCACCAAGGTAACCCTGAGCCCCATCGAGATCAGCGTGTGCGTTGTCAAAGAATGACGAAGCGATATGGGATCAACATCAACGGCCTCAGGCCTATCAATTATTTTTGTCATAGTGGTTTTTTGTCCGAAATGAACATTCAGCAGCCAGTTTAATTAAAAGATACGTAAAGAGGAACCTAAAAAGGCATTTTAAATACAGTTAATACTATTTTGTTTTTGCAGGCAGGCGAACGGTGACCAAAGTGCCCTTGTCTGGGGTAGAATTAACTTCGATGCTGCCGTTGTGATCTTTGATTATACCAAACGAAATCGCCATCCCCAGACCGGTGCCCTTACCCACCACCTTGGTGGTATAAAACGGTTCAAAAATCTTATTTTTGACCGCCTCAGTCATACCGCAACCATTGTCTTGTATGGTGATCACAATACAGTCTTGCTGCATCCGGCAGATAATGGTGATGTGACCGAGTTTGCTGGACTCTTGCTGTCGCTGTTTTTCGCGAATGGCATCACAACTGTTGACCACAATGTTCATAAACACCTGGTTGAGCTGGGCAGGATAACTCATTATTTCATCAACAGGCTCCATAACGGTAATAAACTTGGTCACATCGACATTCTGGGTTTTGATCAGATTGATAGTCGATTGAATACAGTCAACAATATCGGTGGCTCTTTTCGCTGAGTTATCTAATTGGGTAAATGCGCGTAAGTCCTGAACAATATTTTTAATCCGCCGGGTGCCTGTTTTAATGGTGCTAATGTGATCATACAAAGGCGCAAATTGAACAGCGAAGGCCTCTAACACTTCCTTGTCTTCCTCATCGCAGGTCAACTCCGATAAAAATGCTTCAAAACGCAACAAATCAACCGAGAGATTTTCGGCACCAACGTGGGCAAAATTGACCGGGTTATTGATTTCATGGGCGACACCGGCGGTCAACGTACCCAAAGATGCCATTTTTTCTTTTAATATCAACTGCTTTTGGGTATTTTGCAACGTGGCAAAAGTTTCGGCCAGTTGCTTGTAACCCAGCGCATTAGCCACAGCAATGGCCGAATAGGCCGCAAGGGTGCGGATCATCTCTATTTGTTCACTGTTATAAGCGTGCGCCTCAGGGTTTTGCACGCTCAAACAACCCACCAATTTGTCGCCAATCACCAACGGTTGATAAATAATGGTATTCATCTGCTTGCCCCGTTTAACGGCGACTTGTTCAGGGGTAAAATACTTTAACTGGTCTTGCTCTTCAAAAATCAAGAGCTCTTTTTTATTCTTCACGCACCACACCGCAGGGCTGGCCGTATCACTAAGACTAATATCCACAGGTTTCAGTCGCTGATGCTCGACCACCACCACAGGCACTTCTATTTTGTCATCGGTTAGAATACCAAGTAAAAATACATCGGCATCAAACACATCAAAGCTGTGATGAATATGTTCAATCACCTGATCAAGGGCAAGGGAGGAGGTTAGGTAACGACCGAGTTCTTCGAGCATCAATATATCGGCTCGGGTTTCATCGAGTTTTTGATTGGTCTGGTTCAATTGCTGCTGACTCTTGATCAACTGCTGGTCTCGTTGAGCCAGCTGTAATGTCAACTGCTCAACCTGCTGCTCAAGATGGTCGACATGATCTTGGGATTGTGGTGCCACCAGCGTTGACGCACAGTTTGATTTACTCATGTCGATATCCGTCTCACCTTATGAAATACAATTGCCCTGATATCAGTTTATGAGTTCATCGTGTTTATATCAACTTATCAATCAGCTTTACAGCATTTTGAAAAGAGTTGAATACATGGTCAAAATAAGCATTTAGGTCTAAGCTGGCGATGAACAGATAAAAGCGAGAAGACAATGAACAGAGGGTTATTTTTTTTATTACTGGTTATCGGCTCTAACAACAGTTTTGCTACACATACCGCAGTAAAAAGCACAACCAAAACCGCTTGCAATACCCTTCAATCAGCCCAGTTGTTGCTGGGTCAATGGCAATCCAACAGCGAGAAAGTTCAGATCAGCGAGCATTGGCAATACATTG
>JABSOG010000753.1 GCA_013216025.1 Algicola sp.
GGCCTGAACTCACCGCTGAACAAGTCGCCACGCTGGCCGTCGATGAAGATGTGCTGATAACCGACTCGTCAGGTGCAGCCACTAAGTATTACAGTTGGCTAAATTGGGACCGAACCGGCATTTATTTGCTCGATGTTGCCAATGGCGCAACGAGTTGGCAGCTGCTGCGTGGCGATATCAACCTTGAATCGCATGGCAATTGGCATGCGGGCTATCAACCTTGGAAACGGCCAATGAGTTTTGCCGTAGACCCTCAAAACAGCGATATATTATGGTTAACCGACATCGAGTTAAAAACGTTACAGTTAGGCACCAGCGGCATTTGGAAGTCAGTCGACAAGGGTCAAAACTGGCAATTTATGTTGCAACACACTATTCCATTAGACATTAATATCGCACCAAATGATGGCAATTACGTGGTTGTCTCGGGCCTTAAAAGTTGGGGCAATGGCGGCTTATATGTCACCAAAGATGGCGGCCAAAGTTGGGCGGTGGACACCAGAGCCCCGCTACAAAATAATGCCAATGCAGTCAGTTTTGACCCGGCACATGACAGTAAGATTGTTTACGGTTTCTTTGGTGGCGGAATGTTATATGGGGATCGGTTTTAGTTCAACGTAGCGTGCATTCCATGCACGAAATGAACCTTAGACAAAGTACAAGTCGTGCATAAAATGCCCGCTACAACGGGACATTGTCGTTAGCTCAATGGCCTTGTTGCTGGACCTGCACGCGATGCTCTATAGTGTAAAAAACGACCTGAGGTTTTTTATGCGTTGTCTAACAATCCTGTCACTATGTTTTACGCTCTGCTTTGCTTTTTTGGCTCGCGCGGATACTTTGGCTCGCGCGGATACTTTGGCTCGCGCGGATATCTTTGACCACGGCCAACCTTATTTTGTTAGCGTTGGCGACAGCGAATCCATTCCCGAGGGTGTGATCACCGCCCTGATTAATGACCAATCCGGTTTTTTGTGGATAGGGACGCAACATGGCCTTGTCCGTTACGATGGTTATTACTTTAAACTCTACACCAACGATCCCCAAGACACTGATTCATTGGCTGGCAACTATATTGTAACTCTGTTCGTTCAGGGCACTAAATTGTGGATTGGCACCGCCAAAAGCGGGTTGAGCGTATTGGACCTGACCAACAACACATTTACCAACTTCTATCATGACCCGTCAAACCCCACTAGCCTTGCCAACAATCGGGTGCTCGCACTTGCAGCCGATGACAAAGGTGGAATGTGGATTGGCACCAACGATGGGCTGGATTATCTGGCACCGCACAATAATGAATTTATTCATCATCGACATGAGGTTAAAGATGGGCAAAGTGTCAATGACAACCATATTCGATCGTTGTTATTTGACCAGTCAAACCGCTTGTGGGTGGGGTCATGGAACGGCATAAATCTTAAATTGGCCGACAAGCCTGGTTTTACCCGCTTTCAATCATTCAAGGGTGTCAAAGAATCGTTTGAAGCTCAAAATATCACGGTGATAAAACAAATGGATGATGGCGTGATATGGCTGGGTACTCGCAGGCATGGTGTTGCCCGTATTGACCGAAAGTTGTTGGTAGAACGCTTTTCTTTAGTTGAAGGCCCGACCAAAACATCAGACCAGCCCTGGGTTTCTGCCATTATTGGCGTTGGCGAAAGCCAAGTTTGGGTGAGCGCCTATAGCCAAGGCGCAATGGTGCTCGATGCAACCAGCGGTAAAGTTAAACACAACTGGCAGCATGACGGTTTGGATAACAGCAGTTTGAACATGGATATGGTTGGGGCCATGCTGGTGGACAAAGCCGGGTTGGTGTGGATTGGAACCTGGGGACAAGGATTAAACCAGTATAATCCTGGCAACGATTTTGCGACCACACTTCGCTATAAAATGACAGGGGATCACCGCTTAACAACTCCGAGCGTGATGGCCATTCAAGAAATGCAAAATGCTGAGGTTTGGCTAGGTATGGAAACAGGCGGTATTAATCGCTGGTTGCCCACTGAGCAGCAATTAAAACCCATCACCAGTTTTGCCAAATCGACCGTGGTTTGCTTTGTTCAAACCAAAAATGGCCAGATTTGGGCCGGTACGCTTAACGATGGTATGTTGCGGTATGTCAAAGGTGATGGCGGCTCGTTAATCCCGGTGGCGGGGTTACAAGAGCGTCAGATCATCAACCTAGCTGAAGCCGACAATAATAACCTTTGGATTGGCACCAGCCATGGGATGTACTATTTTGATGCAAACGATGAATCGTTTACCCCCGTTTTGTTTGATGAAGGCAAAGGCCAATTGATGGCAAAACCGGTCAGACAAATCATTAGATACGACGATGGCAGGCTTTGGGTCGCGTCCTTGATGGGTTTTTATCTGTATGATCCACAGACAAAAATACTCAACAAGGTTCGCATCAACCCACAATCTAAAATGACCTTGTCGGTGCTGGGACTGCTCATAGATGACAACAAGCGCTTATGGGTCGAAACCAATCAAGGACTCTATTATCTTGACGATGGCCATCCGAATTTTATTAATGCTTACCAACACTATAAAATCGATACCAAGCATTTATCGGACAGTATGTTGCTCGATAATGCGGGCAGAATATGGAGTAGTACCTCATTGTTCGACCCCAGCAATGGTGTTATGCTCAGTTTTGGCGCAGATTACGGTGTTAACGTTGGTGCGTTTTGGAGCCGGGCTCAAGCGAGAACACGCGCTGGTTTGATCATGTTTGGTGGTAATCAGGGATTGTTAATGATCCGTCCTGAAAAATTTAAACGCTGGTCTTATCAACCGCCGCTGGTGGTCACGCAGGCCAAATTGGGCAATCAAATTGTTCAGTTAACGGCTGACAAGCGGCTTGAGGTAACACCTGATATTCGCAGCTTGGCGGTCGAGTTTGCCGCCCTTGATATGTCCTCGCCACAATCAATTAACTACCAATACCGTTTGAACGGCTTTGATGAGCAATGGGTTGGTGTTGACACCAAACACCGAATCGCCAGCTATACCAATCTTGACCCCGGCAACTATGACTTACAAGTGCGCCATTCTGACCGCCATGGTGACTGGTTCACCCCAAAAAATATGGTCAACATTACGGTGATACCCGCTTGGTATCAAACGGTCGTATTCAAACTGTTGTCTGCGGTATTGCTGGCTGCGTTGTTGTATGGCTTTTATTTGCTTAGAGTGTGGCATTTAAAGCTACGTAAAAAAGTGCTTAAAGCACTGGTGAAACAACGCACCAAGCAATTGGCGTTAAAGAATCAAGAAGCTTTAGACACCATGGAAAACCTCATAGCCACTCAGGACGAATTGGCGCAAAGCGAGAAACAGGTTGGGCTGGGCAAAATGGTTGCCGGTGTGTCTCATGAACTAAATACCCCGCTGGGCATTGGTATTACCGCAATTTCGCTGCTCGAAACTCAGGTCGATAACCTTAAAAACAAGATGGAAAACGGCAAACTGACCAAAGCCGCTTTCGAGCGCTTTTTTGACGAGGCAGGCAGTAGTGCTACTTTGGTTAATGCCAATTTGCGTAAAGCCTGTGATTTGGTCGCCAGCTTCAAGCAAGTCTCTGGTGAGCAATTTGACCAATTCAGCGAGTTTGATTTGGGTGGTTCTATTGATACTGTCATTGCCAGTTTACAAGACCGGGTGTCGGCAAAACAACACACGCTGGACTATTGCAGTGCTGGGGTTGTTACTATCAACTCTTGCGCCAATGCTTTTACTTTTATCATCACCGTTCTGGTCGAAAATGCACTGGCACATGCCTTTGATGGTCACGAGGAAGGTAGGTCGGATGGGCAAATCAGCGTCAGCATCGATACGGTCGAAAACGATGTTTTGCTTAAAGTGACTGACAACGGCAAAGGTATCGAAGCCGAAGCGTTGGCATTGATTTTCGACCCCTTTTACACCAGCAAGCGGGGCAGTGGCCATTGTGGTTTAGGGCTGCACACCGTTTTCAACGTGGTTCATCATAAACTCGGCGGCAGCATCGACTGTAAAAGTCAGCCCGGGCAGGGCTGTTGTTTTGTGATCACGCTTAAGCGGTGAACGTATTAGAGCGTAAAATCAAACTTGGTCAGAATACCCGTCAAAGGTTTATCTAATTTGGCATACCGCCATTGTTTTTGGTTAGTTGCCTTTGGCCATGAAAATCATCGATGATAAGCCCCTTTATTTGTCCATCTGCGCTTTTGCTCAAGCTGAAAACCCGATTGATTTTTGGTGTAAACCATTGGCCTTCGGTGGTTTTATAGATAGCCACCTGGCTGGTGGTTTCGGCCCAGCGATAACACAGCCCTTCATCGCAAGGTTCAATAAATAAATCAGTGTCGTCAGCCAGATAATAGCCACCTGATAAGGCATTCATTTCACTCTGCGTGGCGGTTTTTTTGACATACGTTGGCCTTGGTAAGGCGACTTTGGCAAGACTG
>JABSOG010000754.1 GCA_013216025.1 Algicola sp.
TCCTGTTTGTGTCTTTTATTTGTTGTGTTTCTAATGTTGTTAAGTTTTTGTGATAAAGTTATCTTGTTTGTGTCTTTTTATTTTTTTGTTTCTTGCTGTGTTCAAGCACCGCTGGTTGTTTGGTGAGATTGGTGATCGTCTCACCCCGTTTGATTTCGTCAAAGTACTTGTTGACCCACATTTTGGCTTGTTTGACATCAAAGTCACCAGCGATGGTCAGGGTGACGTTGTTTGGCACATACCAGTCGTTAAAAAAGTCCTTAACATCCTTCAAAGTGGCGTTTTGCAGGTCTTCGAGCGAACCGATTACCTGCCAGCTGTAGGGATGAGTTGGTGGATACAGATTTTTGTCAATCACATAATTGGTATGGCCGTAGGGGCGATTATCGCCGCTCTGACGTTTTTCGTTTTTAACGACCTGTTTTTCTTTAGCCAACACTTGTTCGGTGACGGTGTTGATAAAAAAGCCTAGTTTGTCGGCTTCGGCCCAGATCATTTTTTCCAGCGCATCATTGGGTACGGTTTGATAATAGTTGGTACGATCACGGCTGGTGGAGCCATTGGCACCCGAGCCACCAATGCGTGCACTCATTTTGTCGAGGCCGCCTTTTCCGAGGTTTTCAGATTCGAGAAACAACAAATGTTCAAACAAATGGGCAAAACCGGTTCTACCCGGCAACTCTCTGGCTGATCCCACATGGCTGGTTAAAGCAACTGCCACTACCGGATCTGACCTGTCAATATGAAAAATAACTTTTAACCCGTTGTCCAGGGTGAATCGACTAAACTCGACATCAAAATTAGTGGCTTGAGCTGGTGCCTGATAACTGGCGGAAGGCGATGATTCGTTTGATGCGGTGCTGCAGCCGACCAAGGCGGTGACAGCCATCGCTGTGGCAGCCATCGTTAACCGATTGGATTTCATATTTGTATTCCTGAAGAGGCTCATTTATTTTTGAACCGTAATTCTATATTAATTCGCAGAGGCAGCATAGAGGGGAAATGTATCTAGTTATTTACCATTGTTTAACGTTTGAAATGAGGTCGAACCTAAGCAACCACCCACCTTTTATTACAATTATTTGGCCTGAGTCAGATCAATTTGCAACAACAGTGAACGTTGCCTTTTCTTGCCTAAACCTTCCACTACGGCTGCTGGCCAATCACCGTTGTCGTCGGTAATGATAAAGGCAAATTCTTTTGAGTTCCGCGTGCATGAGCTTACACCTTCGTTGTTATCGTATTCGAGGGATTTATTGTCTACGAGTACTTGACCTTTGAAACTACTGACTGGCTTATCAAGGTCTTCGAAGGGTATACGGAGCAAGCGTAATCTTTGGCCCTTGCCGATACCAAGCCACTGTTTCTCTACGATCAGGACGCTACCATCAACCATGGTGGTTGCGCCGCCAGGGTTGGTCAGCGCTATATAGTTGAATGCTTGTGACGCTGCTACCTTTGAAATAATAAGGCCTTTGGCTACGGTCTGTCCCTTCAACTTCTCCCAAAGGGCGAAAACCTTGCCATTATGCAGCACAGTTAAGGCTTCCAGGCCACTATTGCCTTTTCCCAAGTTGGGCTGTGCGTATGCGATGGTTGGTGTTGTGTTCAGTAGTGGTTCCAACGGGGATTTTCCGGCGTAGCGGTATATATCGCCACGGCCATCGAAAGAGACCAGAAAACCTTTTCCATCCCATTCCATGGATTCCGCTGCGCCACTTAAAATTGTCCCATCTGTATCCCGAAGCTGGCCTTGCTGAATGACTGTCAAGCCTAGCATCCGGTCATTTTTATCAAAGTTTATCTTGGCCTGATACCATCCGGAACGTTTGATTTTCATATCCAATTGATCTAAAGCAACTTGACTGTAATCAGAAATAATGACCAGCCTGGTACAGTCCTGTGACATCCACATGGCGGAAAAACCACCGCTGTTGCCACGGTTTTTGTGCACAATATTCAATGCACTGTGAGTCTCGGGGATGTCTACCGGTATTGCATGAAAAGGTGCTGTTGCATTGGCGGATAGAGATAGCTGCAATATGGCAGCCATAATCAATAAGTGTCGTTTACAAGCCATCTCGTTCTTCTCCACCGGGGGCTAAATGCTTTTATAAATGGTGTCTGAAATATTTTTATCCGGGCGCCCGAATGATATCAGCACGCTTTGTAGGGTCAAGCCACTCGATCAACAAAAGTGTCGATTTAACGTTCAATTATTATGACTGTCTGCCAATCATTAGTGGTAGACTATTTATCAATCAACTAACAAGGGGTTGTTATGACTATTGAATATCATATTGACGACAAGACACACACAATGGAAATATCTATTTTCGGTCAGTTCAATTTTTACTTATCCGAAGATTTTCATCAATTGACTCATACAACCCGTAAAATAGAGAAAATAATTATTGATTTGGAAAATACAGTGTCAATCGATAGCGCGGGTCTGGGCATCCTTTTTTTCCTGCGAAAGAAGTTCGATATGAATAGCGTTGAAATCCTGTTAACGAATAGCAACCCCAATGTACTTCGCATTTTTGCTATAGCCAAAATCAGTCACTTCTTCACTATACGGTAGAATCTTGGGGTTTACGCACACCAACCCAGCCTTAATTTCAAACGGTTGTTTGTTAACGACGTGACTTAACCCCAAATCTTTTTATTCCTGACTTTCGACTATGAATTTGTAACCGTCTTCTGCATTTCCATTACATGAAACAGTGGCCTTGGTAACGCCTTCCAAATCCTGCTCAAAAAAGCTGTTGGTACTGAGTACTGCTGAATTCAACAACTGGCTTTCTTCAATTTCAGAAGCAACACCCCAATACAATTTAGGTTTGAGTACAAAGGTGGCTTTTTGACCAAAACCGACGATTTTCTTTTCCATCATCAATTTGCCATCTTTGTACAACTGAGCGCTAATACCGTTGGGCACATTAACATCATTGTTTACATCAATTGACTTAGTGTCAGAAGCGGTGCCATTGGCGGCCAGTACGATACCAGTCTGGTCTTTGCTCACGGTATAACAATTACCGATTACAGAGGTTAATTGTTGGGTTTTGTTCTGGCCGTTTTGCCAGGTTGCACCAACACTGGTATTTATCGGAAAAATGAAACTACTGGAAGATGCACGGCCTATATCAGGTATAACACGCCAGGCAACACCGTCTTTTAGGGCATCAAAAGTCGGGGTTTCATTTTTTGTAAATACAAAAATCGTCGGTAGATCATTGTTCATTAATTTGTTGATATAAGTAATTTTGATATTTTTAGACATTTTTTTCCTTAATTTGGGTCTGTTTTTGTGGGTCACTGTTAATTTTTTTAAGCATCGAGGGATATGAATTCTTAGCGATCCTTCAGGAAGCCTCGACCTAGGCGAAAATCATAAGTCAAATATGAAGTAAAAGATATTACACGCGCTTACACCGGCCTTAATATTCAATCGGGATGTTCAAGTCACGTCGCCAACAAACAACGGTTTTAAATTGAATTGATGCTGTTGCCAGAGGTCAAAGTCGGCTTGTTGATGCAATCATGACTCTGCAGTGTTAATGGACAAATTTAGCGGATCATCATTTTAGAGGTGTTATTAAAAGATAAAGCACTTAGTTAAAAGAGGGTGAGTCTTTTACTCTGCAAAATATGAATAATGCAATCAGAAAAAAACCATATCTCGGACAGGTTCCAAGTGCTGACCCTTTAATACCGTATGGAAAATAATATGAATAATAACTTAAAATTGTCTTTTTATGGCGGTGCAGGGATCACCCCTAAAAAACAGCAGCAGATTAAACAAAATCATCAACTTTTTTTAGATACAGTGGCGAGTCAGCATTGGGATGAATTGAATGAAGCGGTACTGGGATAACGATAATTCATGTCAATCATGTCTAGGCAACCTGTAGTGCACTATCCGCTGCTCCTCAAAACTTAAATTATTAGCAGTACATGAGGCTGGGGTTAAGTGTTAGTCTCTTAATTGAATTTAGCAAAGAGAAATCTGTTGTGGAAAATAACATTATTAACCGTTTGCAAGAAATAGGATCCACAGCTATCAGGCCTGTGTTTCTTTCCTTATTGTTGGTTTTATCCAGTTTTTCAGGCGCTGCAGATCTTGACTTCAATGATCCTTTTTACTTAGACCAGTGGTACCTTGGCGGTGAGCCCTTTAATGTCGGCGGTGGATTCGGCATTGGTTTTAAACGTTTTCATGAAACCGCAATGGTTCAAAGCAAACAGAGTGTGACCTTTATTATGAGTACCGGTGTATATGCCGAACATGAAGATATCATAGGCTCGTTGTGGATCAATGAAGATGAGATACCTAATAACGGCATTGATGACGATAACAATGGTTACATTGATGATATTCATGGTATCAATTCGTATTTAGGCACCGGATATTTACAAGAGCCCAAAGGGCCTTATCTCTCTACCTCTCTCTAC
>JABSOG010000755.1 GCA_013216025.1 Algicola sp.
AAGATACCTTGCCTGAATTCAATTTATTGCCTTTTGATAGCGGGCATGTGGTGGCGGTTGCTGGTAGCGGCGGGCGCATTGTGCCGCTGATTGCCAAGCGACCGAAAACCATCACCAGTGTTGATATATTGTCTGAGCAATTAGATTTAACGCAATTGCGGGTTGAGGCCATCCGCCAACTTGAGTTCCAAGATTTCATGGGACTGTTTGGTTATCCTGAGTATCCACTGAGCGCCAATGATCGAAAAACTTTGTTTGGCGAGGTTAAGCTAACCTTGCAAACCCAGACTCGATTGACGGCAATGTTTGAAGCCAACAAGTGGGGCCCGATCATTTATATGGGTGAATTTGAAGGCATGTTGATCAAGGTCTCAAAGCTGATTCGACTGATCATTGGCAACCGTCTAGAACGATTGTTTGAATTTGATGATATCGAACAACAACGGGCTTTTGTTCATTCAAGCGCGTTTCCGGTGAGACGCTGGAAACTGGCATTAAAACTGTTTGGCAATGCAACGGCACTCAACGCGCTGTTGTATCGGGGCGATTTTCCGAAAAAAAATCTTTCCGGTTCAACTTATTCGATTTACAAGGGCATGTTTGCGCATTTGATGGACAATGTGTTGTGTAAAGACAGTTACTTTTTTCAAATGCTGATCCTCGGTAAATTAGTCTCTTCAAAAACCGCGATGATGGAAGCGGACCCGGCCATATTTAAGCAAATTAAAGAAAACCTCAAAGACACCCAAGTTAATTACCAGCAAGGCGATATTATCAGCGCAGTGGATGGGATTGACGGTGAAGTTGATTTTATTTCTATTTCAGATGTGCCTTCGTTTATGCCTGACGAGGCAGCGGATGCGTTTTTGATCAATGTTCAGCATAAGTTGTCGCCCTGCGCTCGCGTGGTTTCCCGAGGTCATTTGCGGGTTGTTAAACCCAAAACCGCAGGCTTTCGCGACATTACGGAAGATGCAGCAGCGTTGATTAAGGGCGAAAGAACGTCGTTATGGCACATTCAAATGTACGAGAAAATATAATGAAAACTGTCGGTTTATCTATCACGCTTGCGGTTTTGTTGTTGACGGTGGCGGCCCAGACAAGTGCGGCTCAGGCTAGCGCTTCGAAAAAGACCGAAAAACCCGTCGTCGTACAACAAGCGCTACAATCGCCTTATGTTAAGCAATATCGGGGCATTGGTTTTGTCCAAAGCCAATATGTTATTGGTTATTCAGCCCAGTCTGAAGGCGTAATATTGCAGCTCAAAACCGAAGGCGAGGTTTACTTGGCGGGTTCAGTTGTGGTCCAACTTGACGACACCATGAATCAACTGGCTTATCAAAAAAGTCGGCACCAAGAGCAACAGTTGGGCGCTGAACTTGACAGTCAACAGCTAAAACTCGACAACATCAATGGCTTGCTTAAGAGCAAAAGTGTGGCACCTCAACAAGTTGAATTACGCCAGTTGGCATTACAACAGGCGGGCAGTCTACTCAATGTACAACGCAGTGAATCACAATTACAAAAGGCGTTGATTAACACCATGCAAGTCAAGGCTGTCAGGCCCGGCGTGGTCTTGCAACGTCATCAAAATATCGGTGAGTTTGTCGCCAAGGGCACCTTGCTATTGACCACAATAGATATGACGGCACTTAAAATCAAAGTCGCCTTGCCATTGAAGTTTTATCAAGACTTTAACCTACAGGCCAAAATCCAGCTGACACTGGGGGGCAAACAAATCGACTTGAACATTGCTGCCACACTACCCAGCGGACGCAATCACTTCGAGGTGATCAGTGAATTATTCGACGGCAGTAAAATTCGGTTGACCCATGACGCCAAGGTCGATGTCACCGTTGTTATGCCTGCTGAGCAAATGCTGCAATGGTTTCACCAAGATGCGCTCATTTCGATGAAAAACAGCCAAACAGGTATGACTGTGGTGTTAGCCAATGGCCATTATGAGCGCCGCCGCGTGACTATTTTATCGCGTGTCGGTGATTTTGTCGGTGGCCACTTTGCCTTGACGAACAATGAAAAGATAGTGTTGCGCGGCATGGATAATTTGGCTGAACAACAAGTATTAACCGTCGCCACTGATTTGACCGCCAACATGGTGAAAAAATTTGCGGCAGTGCAAAGTCGCAATGCAGGCGTTAGGCACTGATCATGTTGACTCAATTATCTTTAAAATATTGGCGTGTGGTCCTCGGGTTTTGTGTGGTGGGCATGGTTGCCGGGTTAGTTAGCCTGTGGTCAATGCCGGTGCAGTTATTGCCGACAATCGACAAAAGTGTGATCACTATTTCGAGTAGCTGGTTGCAAAATGCCCCGCAAGATGTCGAAGAACAGATGGCCGTTCAGTTAGAAAATGAACTGGGCACGCTGGCCGGACTTAAATCGATGCAATCGAAGGTGTCTACCGGCAAACTGATAACAACCGTTGAGTTTGAACCCGGTGCCGACCCCATTGCGTCGCTCATTGCTACTAGTGCCAAATTAAACCAAATGCGCAGTTGGCCGCAAGATGCCACCCGACCGGTGATCACCAACGATGGTATTTCGTCGGTAGAAACCGTGGCAACATTGATGCTTTATCCAAAAGACGACCAAGCGGTGTCTTTTACATTGTTAGACGAAACGGTGCGAGAGTTAGTGATCCCCGAAGTGTTAAAAGTTGAGGGCATAAGCAAAGTCGACAGTTCGTTTTCCCATTTAGACAAAGTGATTTGGGTACGGATAAAACCCGATAAAATGGCACATCACTCGGTCACCCTTGAACAATTAAAACAAGCGATGTTGGCCATCAAAGACCGCAGCGGCGGTTTGTCGAGTTTGGGCAAAGATACCGTTGCTGTGCGCTTTAAAGGCAAACCCAATCGGCAACAGTTATCGCAGTTTATCGTTAAATACTCTGATGGTGTGCCGGTGCATCTGAGTGACTTAGCCAATTTTGAAGACGGTTACGCCAACGCCAAAAATATTACTATGCGCAACGGCAAGGTCGCTTATTATCTCAGCCTCAAGCGGGGCCGGGGCAGTAATTCGTTTGCCATTGTGCAAAATCTTAAGACCAAACTCGATGAATTGAACCAAGGTGAACTTGGCGTAGTGGGTTTGGAGTTGGCTATCAGCCTTGATACCTCTGAAAACATTGAACGGGCCATCGACATTGTCACTTCCAATCTGTTGCTCGGTGCCATTTTGGTTTACTTGGTACTTTACTTTTTCATCCGCAAACACCCGGCCTCTTTGGTGGTGATTGCATCGGTGCCGTTAACTTTGTTGATCACCATCGCCTTGTTAAATCTATTCGGTCGCAGTTTAAACATCATTTCTTTGGCCGGACTGGCGTTTTCGGTCGGACTTATTATTGACGCCGCCGTTGTGGTGCAAGAGGCATTGGTCGCCAGTATGAAGGGCGCCAAAGCCAAAGCATTGCTTAGTAAAGAGCGAATAGTGACGGCGCTCAATAAAGTCAGTCGGGCGTTGTTTGCATCGACTTTGACCACCTTGGTCATTTTTATACCGATATCACAACTCACCGGCGATGTTGGCCAATTGTTGTCTGATTTGGCGTTGACCATGTCAATAGCCATTGGCGTTTCAATTTTAGTCTCGTTGTGTGTGGTGCCTTTGATGTACACCTTTGCCCAAGGTCACATGAAACAAAGTGCTGATAAAAACCTGCAATTTTGGCAGCGGTTGTCAACCTTGGCCTGTGCTTGCTCGAACACCCCTTTGCGCCGGTCGATGGTCATTGGTTTGCTGATTGTGATGCCTTTGGTGTTATTTCCTGTGCTATTGCCACAAAAAGACTTGTTGCCCAATGCCGGTGATACTTTGCTTCGTGCGTCGATTTCGTTTCCGGCAGGTCGTGACATCAAGGTGCTCAAGGCCGAATTGGCCGATGTGGTCGTTGAGCGGTTGCGCCCCTATATGGCCGATGACGCCAAAGTCAAAGTTCGTGCCTATAACTTGGTGGTGGCTAATAACTTTGCGTTTGCCGTGGCCTACCCGCAAGACCCGGCGCAACTCGATGAACTGATTGATATTTTCAAGACTGAAATATTCAAAGACATCGTCGAAGTTAGTGCTCATGTGGCTCAAGAACCGATGATCTATTTTCGTTCTTCGTCGTCCAAAAACATTCATTTGAATATTCATGGTGACGACATGAGCAAGATGCTTGACGTGGCCCGGTCGATGAAATCATCGATTATTGAACATCAATATGCCAGCGGTGTGCGCATTACCCCGTCCAACGATGGCAATGACAAGCAATTGGTGGTCTATCCCAAAAACTGGCAATCTAGCTATTATGGCCTTGATTATCATCAGCTTGGCGATATTGTCAGTGCTTATACTGGCGGTTTATATGCGGGTGAATATGCCGATGGTAAAGACAGTTATGACTTTTATCTCAAAGGACCTGATTGGTCTAACATCGATGAACT
>JABSOG010000756.1 GCA_013216025.1 Algicola sp.
GCCGCAAATTAGCGAGTGCTCAAAAGACTGTTTACAAGAGAACCCTCCACTACAAAGTGGCCCAAATAATCTAGCTTACGTTATTTATACCTCAGGTTCTACTGGGCAGCCTAAAGGCGTGATGATTGAACAAACCAGTGTGGTCAATATGATCACCGCTTTTAACCAAATTTATGAAACCAATGCGCACGACAACGTATTGCAACAAGCGTCATTTTCGTTTGATGTGTCGGTCGGCGAAATTCTGCCCATCATCTGTCGCGGCGGTACTTTGGTGGTGCCAACCAAGGCGGTGATTATAGACCCGCTAGAATTTGAAAGGTTTGTTACCCGTCATCGCATCACCATTTTTGGTGCAACCCCTTCGTTATTGTCACACCTGCATTTTGCCGACATGCCCGATTTGCGCTTGATCTTCAGCGGGGGTGAAGCGCTTGCAATTAATAACGTAGAACAGCTGTTTGACAGTGCCATGATTGTCAACGGTTATGGTCCTACCGAGGCAACGGTTGGTGCCACGGCTCACCGGTTGACGCCGGGTGAAACTGTAGTGCCCATCGGTATGCCTGCGGCAAACTATCGAACGTACATATTAGACGCTCATCTACTTCCCCAGCCTATTGGTGTGCCGGGCGAGCTGTACATTGGCGGTGTGGGACTGGCCAGAGAATATCTCAATCAGCCTGAATTGACCGCACAAAAATTTATTAATGTCGAATTATTCGGTCAAACTCAACGACTGTACAAAACCGGGGACTTGGCGCGTTGGTTGCCGGGCAGCAAAACCGCACCAGGCGGCATTGAATTTTTGGGCCGGATTGACTCTCAGGTTAAGCTTAGGGGATTCAGAATTGAGCTGGGCGAAATCGAAGCGGCTTTGTTAACTCATGAGCGGGTTAAAGAGGCGGCGGTGATCTTGTATGAACATCAAGGCAACAGCCGATTGGTCGGTTACGTGGTGCTCGATAGCGTAGAGCTGATATTAAGGTCTAGCTTAGAACCGAGCTTATTGCAAGATTGGCTCAAACAGCGAATGCCCGAGTATATGGTGCCCTCGGTATTGGTGGTGATGGATAAGTTGCCACTGACCCCCAATGGTAAAATCGACCGCAAGGGTTTGCCCGAGCCGAAAATGCTGGCCAGCAACCCATTTGTCGCGCCCGTTAGCGACAATGAATGCAAACTGCACAAGGTGTGGCAACAGCTGCTGAACCATAACGATATTGGCATTCACGACAACTTCTTTGAGCTTGGTGGTGATTCCATTTTGACCATACAGTTGGTGGCCAAGGCCAGAAAAGCGGGTTTGGCACTGACCCCCCGCGATGTATTCGAACACCAGAACATTGCGGCATTGGCCAAGGTCGCAGCGCCTGCGGTAATGTCGACTGCCGAGCAGGGACTGGTGGCCGGAGAAGCTTTGCTGGGGCCAATTCAGCAGGCTTTTTTTGACAGCGAACCCGTTACACCTTCGGATTTTAATCAGGCGGTAATGTTTGATGTTCCGACAGATATAAACACCGAGGCGCTACCACAGGCTTTGGCTGGATTGATTGAACACCATGATGTGCTGCGGTTACGTTTTGCCAAAAAACAGGGCGATTGGCAGCAGTGGCACGACAACGATCTCGATGCTCAGCCGCTGCCTTGGTATATTGAAGACTTGAGTGGTGATGGGTCATCATTATTGACGCGGGTAAATCATTACCAGCAGAGTTTGAACATACAAAATGGGCCGGTGCAGCAATTGGTGTTGTTTCATTTGGGTGGGCGAGCACGCTTATTTTGGTGTATTCATCATTTGCTTGTTGATGGGGTATCTTGGCGAATTCTGATCAACGACTTGCAAACAGCCTACTATCAGTGGATTAGCGACCAGAGTATAAAATTGCCCGCCAAAACGTCATCATACCAGCGCTGGACGGTGCAATTGCATCAATGGTCACGCAGCGAAAGCTTCGCCAAACAGGCCGATTACTGGCGTGCTTTGATTGATGAAAATCCGCCTTTGCCTTTATCAGGTGATTGCGCAAATGTGGACTGCTCACAAGGGAACAATGAGCTTGGGGATACTGGTCTTGTCACTGTTTATTTAGATGTCGACCTTACCAGCGATTTGTTGACCAAAGTACCTAAGGCGTTTGGTACTCAAATCAACGATGTTTTGTTAACCGTGTTGATGTTGACCTTACGTGATTGGACAGGTCAAAACCGCCAACTGATTGATTTAGAAAGCCATGGTCGCGCCGATGTGTTTGATGACATTGATTTGACTGCCACGGTAGGCTGCTTTACTGCATTGCATACCATTGCCTTGACCTTGCCATCGGGCGAGAATTTACTCGAAAATTTGAATGCGGTTAAACAACAGTTGGCACAGGTGCCTGACAACGGCATCGGCTACGGGGTATTGCGTTATTTACAAGGTGAAGCGTTGCCTCATGGCGAGGTGTTGTTTAACTACCTCGGTCAGCTAGAGGGCATGGCAGATGGTTTGTTTAGGCTAACTGATGAACCGCGTGGCGAATCGACCGGGTGGCAGGGCAAACGTTATTACACGCTTGAAATCAACGGGCAGGTAGTACTGGGCCGCTTTGGTTTGAGCTGGTCTTATAGTGAAGGGCAATATCGTCGTGAAACCATAGAGGGTTTGGCAAACGACTATATTAATCATTTGCGAGGGCTTGTTGAAAGGGCACAAAACCTCCAATCACAACCAGATTTAAGTGGTGCATATCAACTCTCTAAAATCAAAGAACAAGATGCGCGGCCGCCTTTGTTTATTGTACCAGGTGTGGTCAGTGTGACTGGGTACCTGCGGACACTGGCAGCTAATCTAGAAGGGCAGCATAGGGTATATGGCTTACGCAGCGCTTTAGACAGTCAGTGTGATACAGCAACAACTGTTTGCGCATTGGCAGCTGAACAGCTCAAAGTTTTGCGCAGTGTACAGCCCCATGGCCCTTATTATCTGGCGGGTCATTCGTTTGGTGCCATGGTGGCTTTTGAAATGGCCGCAGCACTAGAGCAAGCGGGTGAGGTGGTGGCTAAACTATCGATATTTGACCAGCCGACTCGGCGTTGGTCAAAACCCGGCGACAGCGCCATCATGGCACGCGACGAAATTGATTGGCTAGTCGATATTGCTGCGCTGTTGGCTGAGCTTGTTAGCGCGCCGCTGCCGGTCAGCCTTGAGGCCATGCAACAGTCAAACGATCCGGGTTATTGTTATGTGGTTTTGATGAACTGGCTTAAAATCCATCATGGTGATGAAGTTCTATTTGGTGAAGCGGCAGATGCCACAGGGCTAAAAGCGCTGGTTAAGATGTATCGCGCCAAATGCAGGGCGGTTGCTGATTATTGCCAAATTGGTGAGCTAAACTGTCCGATTGATGTTTATTGTGCCCAAGGGTCGCTAGAGTTAGTCGGCGAGGGTATACCCGTGCATTGGGGGTGGGGTGACTGCACTCATGATCAAGTCGATGTTTATCCGGTGCCTGGTGAGCATATGAGTATGTTTGGCGAGGGGAATGCCAAGGTTTTGGCGGGGAGGATGAGGGGTTAGTTGTCGCGAAGAGAGGGGGTTGGACGAATACCCTTGGTTGCAAGGCTAGGCCTTATCACGACACCTGCCGCCCTCGTTATACAACGTCTGGGCAGCCAGTGCGAATCTAGATTGACCACCTCTTTCGCCCCTGTTGGTAACTGTCTAGAGTGTTCTACTTGGTCTTTGAATGGCAGACCTGTTCTTAGGTATTGTTTTGGCTTTCTAGCGCTAACTCATCGAGCAGTTTATTGGTCAATACGACGGCTTCTTCATATTCAATATCATCAATCAACTCAAGGATTTTAGTCAATTGTGGCGTGTACTGGCAGTGTTCACTCATTTGCTTTAGTGGTGAAAGGTAGTCTTCGACATCAATGTTGGATGTTTCGAGCAGCGGCAGAATTTGGCTCAGTGATTGCTTGAGTTGTGTTATTGAAAAAGTCACTATTGCAGTTTTTTCGTTTGACTCTGACTCAAATATTGGCCTGAGTTGACTCAGTAACGGCACCAGCGCATCGCAGACATTGCCGAGCAATTGCCTATCGTGGTTGTCGTGGGCCAGTGCATCTTCGTATATGGCACATTGCTGTGAGAGGTGCTGGGCACCAATGTAGGCTGAGTTGGATTTGAGTGAATGTATGGTCAAATACAAGGTTTCCCACTCATCTTGGTCAAATAACGTTTTGAGATTTTTGATGCAATATTGTTGCTCGGCACTGAATCCCCTGACCAAAGACAGATAGAGCTTGGTTCGGCCTTTCATTCGGTTCAATGCGCTATCTAGTTTTAGAGTGTCAATGCTCCCGAGTTGTTGTAACAGCGCCGATTCGTTATCCAGTGGTTTCGATGGCAAGGTCGCCGCCGATGTCGCAGCCGGTGTTGTAGTAAGTGGTACGTCGCGTG
>JABSOG010000757.1 GCA_013216025.1 Algicola sp.
TCCGCTACTAATAGTACCTATCCACAGTGTGCCATCGCTATCTTCGGTGAACCCGGTAAAGTTCAACCCTTGAAGTTTGGGATAGGTATCAGGCGAAAAATGTTTTAACGTGTTGCTATCGGGGTCGAATCTATAAATACCATTGCCGATACTACCAGCCCATACATTACCCTTACTATCAAGATCAACGCCAACTAATGAGAAAGCTAAGTCACCCTGAGTCTCGCTTAAAAAGCGAGTGCTTTGGGTGGCGATATCAAATAGCACCAGCCCTTTGGCAGTTGCCATCCAAATGCCATGCCTAGTTTGGTCATAAGCCAAAGCGGTGACCACCATGTCATCTTTAATCTGGTCATTGTGACCTGAGAGGGTAAAGCAGCGCACCTGCGCACTGTCAACTTGATAATTAAACAGCTGTCGACTATTACTGCTGCCCCAAATATTCCCTTCTTTGTCGCTCACAAGATCTTTGATGCCGCTATCACAGTCATTATTTTGTGGTGATGTGAAGCGCTCAGTGAGTCGGTCGAAGATCGATAGTTTGTCGCCAGTGGCCAACCAAATACGTTGCCGTGCATCAAAGGCTAATGAGTAAATGTTTGAACTTGGCACAGAATGGGCATCGCCAGCGTCATGATGATAGTTTTTGAAGCGGTAACCGTCGTAATGCACAAAACCATTGAGTGTCGCAAACCACATAGTGCCGTCGGGGTCAAACAGCATATCTCTGACTGAGTTGTTCACTAAATCTTGATGTTGGTTGATTGCCCGGATGAGTTTTGTTTCAACACAAAACCCAGCGGTTGTGGTCAATAGCAACAACATAAAGCCAATATAAAGGGCGCCAGATTTTAGTCGGACAGATTGATTCAACGTGTTTGGTATTCCTAAATAAGTGCAATTACTAAATCCAAGTATAGCACCTCATGGTAATAAGGGCCGAGAATATCAGTTTTGAAATACCCCCTATCCTTTTGATAAATAACATAAACCTATAGTGTTCGTCGCTAAGAATAGTGTTTTTGTCGCTGCTCATCATGTCATATTTTTGCGTTGTTTATGCCGTTAAAGGTATCGTTTGATTCGCCACACCGTTGGCAGATATTTTTAACAACTGGGTTATGAAACCCTCATCAGTAATAATGGAGAATGTATATGTTAAAACGCCTAAGTCGTCTTATTAGCCTTGCCCTTGGTACTTCAATGATGGCCTTGCCTGTTATGGCAGCCAATGTGACTGTTGGTTCAGTCGATGTTGATAGTACTATCCAAACCGTCGCGATCAGCGGCTTCACTAATCCGGTCGTGATTGCCGGTGTACCAACAATAAATGATGATGGCTCCGGTGTCGTCAGCATTACCAATGTTTCGTCGACCGGTTTCGACATTCGATTTAGCGAGTGGCCCTATCAAGACGGTCAACATGGCGCTGAATCTGTCTCTTATATGGTCGTTGAACAAGGCCAACATCAAATGGCCGACGGCAGTGTGTGGCTCGCTGGTATTCAGGCGCAGGACCAAGGCAGTGATACAGTGCAATTTAATGTACCCTTTGATGGCGTGCCGCTAATTTTACAAAGCGGACAAAGTCAAAATGAGGCAGATACTTTTGCCACCAGAGCCGCTAGTGTTACCCGTCATGCGTTTGCTTCAAAAATGTTTGAACAAGAACTCGAAGACGGTCATGGCGTTGAATCAAACGGTTATGTCGCGATTTACGACAAAGATGGCAATGGCAAGACCAATAGCGGTTTGTATTACAGCTTAAGTACGCAAAAACTAGATAGCAGCACCCCTGCTACGACCAACTTTGGTCACATTATATTGCAAGAAGAGCAATCTAACGATGCTGAAACGTCACATGTCACCGAGGTTGTGGGCGTATTAGAGATTGAAGGTCACACATTCGCTTACGAAAACAGCGCTTATGGTGGCGATGCGGCAACTTTACGTTATGAACCGGTTTACCTGCCGCTGTTTACCGAAAAAACCGGAGACAACGCCAATATTGCTATGCAGGGCACAAACGGCCTGACACCGGCCAGCTATACGGCAAGTAAAATCCATCATGCTTATTATCCGGCTGCGGGTGCTTTTGATGGCCATGTTTATCCCAAAGTTAAAATCAATCCAGATGCTGACACCCCGGTACAATATGGCGCTTGGATTTCTCATACTTCAGCTGAACAATGGTTGCAAATTGATTTTGGCCAACAGGCACTGATCACCGGTTTTAGTACTCACGTTAACAGTGCGCATATAGCCCGTTCACCAAAAGACGTGATAGTGCAGATATCTGATGACGGGGTTGTTTTTAACGATTATAAAAACCTAGAGCTGACCAAAACTGACGCTAAGGTGATGTTTGACAACCCATTTGTTACCCGTTATGTCCGGTTGCATATCCTCAATACTCATGTGTCCCAAGCCTATTTGCAAATCGATGAAATGGAATACTTCGGCTATTTGGTTGCAGATGCTAATGCCGTACCACCAACGCCACCGGTAGTTCAAGGTAGCACTTGTAACACCATTTTACAGGCTGACTCTACTGCATTGTCGGGCAGCTACTATATCGATCCTGATGATGCGGGTCCAGTTGAACCCTTTAACGCCTATTGCGATATGAGTACTCAAGGCGGTGGATGGACGTTAGTTGGGATCAGAGAAAAAGCCTCTTTCCCTGCGCCGATATTAGATGAGGTCACCGATTTATCCCTGACAGAAGGCGTTATCTCCAGTGACAAATGGATGGCATTGAAAACAGTATCACAGCAACTCTACGCCACCGGTGACAACGATTCCTGGTCACTTTACGATATTGCGGTATTGAACAGCGCCAATTGTACACCGTTGGCAGATGATTTAACGCTGACACCATTGGCTCATGCAGAAGCCGATTGTAATAGTGTCGGTAGTGATTATTCAATCCTAGGTAGCACCATTACTTCGTATTCAACCGCGATGTATGACTATTCCGTCACACCGCTTATCTCTGAGCGAGGTGGTGATGGTTGGGCTCTCTATACCAATGGTAAACCTTATAGCAATCCACCGGTATTACAGATTTATGTTAAATAGAGGGCAATACCCAGTCTGATTTCAGACATCAATCAATGCCTTTGAGCCGGTTTATTCTAGCTCAAAGGCATTTTGGTTATTGCATATCGACTTATTTGAGCAATATTGGTTTACCAAAACCCAAGTCTTCAAGACGGTCTAACTGGGTTTTCGCATCACCAACCACCAAAAACACCATTTTTGACGCATCCAGGTATTTGCTTGCCAGTGCCGACACGTCTTTGATGGTCATTTTTCTCACCAGTTTTTCTTGTTGCACCACATAATCTGTAGGGCGGTTATAAGCACTGATATTCTCTAAGAGGTTCAACTTTGAACCCAGTGTTTCAAACGCCCGAGCATTGCTTTTGAGCAAAAAGTTCTGAGTAACACTGTGATCATCTTCATCATAAACATTGGGGTAGTCTGCAAGAATCTTGTTGACCAAAGCGGCCGATTCATAAGTAACGTTGCTTCTAACACTACTGGATATGGTAAATGGACCCGGATTAATACTTCCAGCAAAACGTGAGCGGATCCCGTAGGTATATCCCTTGCCTTCTCGTAATTGCTGAGTCAACTGGGATGCGAAAGAGCCGCCGCCCAAAATGTAATTCATTACAGTTGCTGGGTAATAATCACTGTCGGTGGCATTCATCGCGAGATAACCAAATCTCAGTAGCGATTGTTTGGCATCTGGAATGTCATAAAAATAGACCTGTGCTTTGCTAAACGGCGTTGGCAGTGGGTAGTCGGTAAAGGTGACTTTCTTGTCTTGCCAAAGAGCCGCCAACGACGTCAGAGACTTGAGCACTTTATCTTGACCGACAGCGCCAACAATATGGAAATTAGACACTGACGGGACAAAGTTACGCTGATAGAAATGTTTTAAATTGTTCAGCGTAATGGCATTCACCGAGTCCTTGGTGCCACGAAGGTCTCTCGACAAAATATGTTTCTGTCCGTAAACCAGGCCATTATAAAGACGGTCGGCAATGCTATTGGGATTCGCCGCCCGCTGGGCAATATTACTCAGTACACTTTGCTTGGCCAGCTCAAATTCGCTCTCATCCCAACGGGGATTAAGTAAAATATCCTGTACCAGCGCCATGGTTTTGTCGTAATTTCGGGCGAGCGTATTACCACTGATAGTAATGTCTTCGCGGTGCGCACGAACACGAATAGTCGCACCGAGATCTTTTATCGCTTCTTCCAGTTCGGCAGTCGTTTTGTTGGCTGTGCCTTTAAGCATCAACGAGCTGACCAGATTGGCTACACCCACCTTGTCGATATCGTCGAGCAGCAAACCGCCTTTAATGACTAGACTGAAGCGTACCATGGGTAACTCAACATCTTTCACCCCCAAGACCCGCAAACCATTG
>JABSOG010000758.1 GCA_013216025.1 Algicola sp.
ATCGCAACCATCAACATTATCGTTCTGCCAGCTATGCAACAAATCAGGTTAGACAGCGAAAACGAACAGACAAAAATGTTGAGTTGAAACGACAAGGAAAAAATGGACGGATCAGGAAAACGATACCTGACCCCCCTGTTTATTAGCATTAGTGCGATAACTCTTACTTAATTTGTTCGTTTCTTGGGAGAGGGAAAGGTCGTTATTTTTCTGCGGTAAATTTTGCTCTTAACAAGGCCACTTCACCTATGTTAAGTTTGGTCAGCACTGCTATTTGTTCATCAGCCATTCCCGCATTAAGCATACTCATGGCAACCGACTCGATACCCTCAGCCTTACCCTCAGCCTTGCCCTCCTCCTTGCCTTCTACTCTGCCAAGAATATAAGTTGATTCGTAGGAGCTTGCCTGATGATGCAGTTCTTTTTGATAGTTTTCATAATCGGCTTTATCGCTGGCGTCTAATTTCAACACATCTAGTTTTTCTTTGGCTTCAATTAATCCTTTGGCATGAAAATCATCTTTTATTTCTTCATTTTTTAAAAAGTAAATCCATTCATCCAGAGGGGCTGTGGCAACATCGTTGAAGTTTTTTATATTAATGATGTAATGTTCAGGGAAAATATCAGCGACTTTGTCTATATTGAATAATTTTCTCTGGGCCTGATTAAGTTGCAATTCCGCTTTATTGTGCAAACCGATAAAACGGGTTGTACCATAATAAATATAATCATCGCCTTTGCAAAAATCGAAATACAAGATGCTAACCGAAATGACTTTAACAACATCAGAATATGAACAGCCTTCGTCGAGATGTTCTGTAATACATTTGGAGGTTTCAAATAAAATACGAAACAGATAATCCTGCTCTCTTGAATACTGCACTTCAATGAGGATTAGCTGACCGTCGGCATCACGAACCTTGATATCGACCCGGCTTTGTTTATTGACACTACTTTGTTTATTGGTTTCACTTTCTAAGATCTCAACAATTGTTATATCGGTGAATAACAATTCACTTAAAAAACCAGCTAGTATGCCGAAGTTGGCTTTACTGCGCAGTAGTTTTTTGATCGCCCAGTCAAAGCTAATTAATTTTCGTTTCATGTTAGCTGCCAAAAAATAGTGATTGGATGTAGTTTAACATAAATAATGTTTGTCCAGAAACGCTGTTTCCAGCTGAAAACAGCGCTTACGCAAAGTCGACACTTCGGTGGTCCGACACTTCGATGGTCCGACACTTCGGTGGTGCGGCTTAAAATGACCCCTCTTCGCCATCATCCTGATCCTGATGTTGTAGTTTCATTTGTGCCATCGCTGCCCGGTCTAAAAAGACTTTTGTTTTTTCTTTAGAAAAAATGGGCGGATCAGGAAAACGATACCTGACCCCCCCCCTGTTTGTTCGCGTATTATTTGCTGGCATTGTTTGACCTTGATTTTATAGTGTTTGAGAATTTATGATCGGCGGACTTTCATGACTTCAACTAAAAGTTGGCACTAAAGAAGATGGCATGTGTAAGTCAAGCAACATATCAAGTCTATTATTTGTGACCGATTTAGAGACTTTTTGGATTGCTACCCGATGGTCTTCTGAAGGGATCATTGATAAGTGAATTCCAAGGCTCACCGCCGCCGCTATTGTTATTCTGATTGGCTCTTCGACGAATAATCCCATCTGTCTGAACACCAATGTTATTAGTATCGACTTCATGAAAATCCAAACCACTATCTGAATCGCGGTTTGGATCGCCAATTGGCATTACAATCGAACTTTTAGTAACTTTAAAAGATACTTAGGCTGGTTGAGGCAATTGACTTGCCACCATTTTGTGTATTTCTGCTATCCGTGTTTCTATCTCTAATGTCTGTTTTTGCCGGAGTTCTGTATCATGTTTATTTCGTTTATTTCGTTTATTTCGTTTATTTTTCAACCGTGCTTCGAGATCCAACAAATACGTGTTTGACTCTCTTGATTCGCGACTGGCAGCGATTGTGTTACTCCCTTCTTCCTGCCTCCATTGTCAAGTGTTAGGGGGTCAAGAAGTGTTAGGGGGTCAAGTGTCGTTTTCCTGATCCGCTAACAAGACTCAACGTTGGACGGCACTTGCTGTTGTCGTTTAATTTGCTCATGTCCAAAGCCCCAAGAATAGAATACGAAAACGCCATGTCTCATGTAATGCAAGGCAGTGATGAAGCAACCATCAACATTATCGTGCTGCCAGCTATGCAAAAAATCAGGTTAGACAGCGAAAACGATATCTGACCCCCCCTAGTTTGACTTTACAATGCAAGATAACGGGTTAAATCGTCCGCTAACTTCACTACATTTTCCTCACTAAACGTATCCATATCGGGGTTTTGTTCAATGGCTTCGCTCATCTGCGCTTCATCCATATTGTTCAAACCTTCCTCATCCAGCCCAGTCAATTTGACGATGCTTTGGCGAACGTCAGATAACACCTTTAATTTGGCGGCGTCCGCTTCCATTGTCGCCATGCTATTTTTGACTTCGTGGTAAGCTTTGGCCAAGTGAGCGGCCTCGATGTCGGTATCCACCCCCAACAATCGCGCTTTTAGGTCAAAGGTGGCGGGCAGCGTGTCAACCAAGTCATCTTCGAAGTTTGCTTGTTGCTGGGTAAGTGAATCAACGGCATCGGTGACTGCCTGCGCAGTATTGGCTGTCGAGTCTACGGGCGTATCCGTTGAGCTTTGCGCGTTTTGACCCTCTTGGTTAGATTGTTGATGTGCTGCCAAGTCTGGACCACCGAGGGTTTCAAGTGAGCTTTTGAGATTGATAAGCGCATTGAGCAATGGTTGCATCCGCTGCTTTTGCTCTGCTGAGAATCCATCAATCGCTTTATCAATGTCTGCTACGGCATCATTGATATCACTCAAACTCAGGGTAGCTGGGGCAACTTTCATTTTGTTCAATACACCCTCAATGGCGGTATTTAACTGCTCGGCTTGTTGGCCAGGGCTGGCTGAATCATCCGGGGTATCGTTGGTGTTGTTATCCTCTGGTGGGCTTTGTTCATCTGGCGAGGCTTGTTCATCTGGCGAGGCTTGAGCATCTTGTTCTGCCTCATCATTGTCTTTTGAACTGGCCTGCAAGTCGTCATACACCGCAAACACCGATTCTGATCCAGATTTAAGCACAGCCACTGCTTCACTCACTTGATTCAAGCCGTTTTCAGTGACATTGCCCGCTTCAATGTTTTGCTTCATCAGGGTCAATCGCTCAGTCGCCGAAGGCCTGTCATCAACATTAGCAAACCCGGTTGCTGCATATATAGACTGCTGTAAATCATCCGCCATATCCATATAAAACCTGGCCAGGTCTGGGTCGCCAAGGCTTTGCGCCTCTACTTGCAAACGATCAACTTCGCTTAACAAGGCGTCCAAATGCTGGGCATCGTCAGCGGTTAAGTTACCCTGTTGGCCAATAACAGCCATTTTTTCATTGATGGTATCGACTGAATCCGCAATGCTCTGAATACTTTGTGGGTCTGAGCCATCAAACTTGCTTTTGGCCTGCTCGGGATTGGTTGAAAACTGATGGACAACCTCTACCCGGTGAATGTTTTTCTTCACCGCATCCAGTTTGGCCGAATCGTTTGATTCAATCTGTGCTTTTATTTCATTTAACAGCTTAATATGACTTTCGAGCCCAGCATCCCCTTTTGATAATTCTACATTGCCCATCTTGAGCACCGCGTTTATCATCGCGCCGATAAACCCATCCAAAAAACCGCCCTCAGCGGTCATGCTCTTATCGTCATCAATCTTCTTTTGGATCATGGTGTCGATGTCTTTGGCCGTTACCTCCCCGGGCTTTTTGCCCAAAGCCTTTTCAATTTGCTGCAACGCATTTTTCTTTTTGCTGTCTTGGTCTGGCGCAAGCCGATTTTTTAGTGCTTTTTTTCCTTTGTTGAGCGCACTTTTGATTTTGCTGAGTCCCTTTGAACTGTTAGAAGACGACGAACTCTGATTTTTAGGCAAGTGTTTGCCTGACTTGGTTTTAATCATAATGATTTCCTGTTGTGTAAAGGGTTTGGATTAAGTTGAAAGTTGACAACACCTCTATCGGCTGAAGTGTTGGTGGTTTTATGAGTAGTATACAGCTGAGATTTATGGCTAGGAGTGTGTCCGAGGATGACTCTCGTTGCACGCCATCTACGCCCCCATTTTGGTGGTATTTCGAACGTTTTGCCAGAGGTCGCAGAATGTTTCAACCATCAACATTATCGTGCTGCCAGCTATGCAACAAATCAGGTTAGACAGCTAAAACGAACAGACAAAAATGTTGAGTTGAAACGACAAAGAAAAAATGGACGGATCAGGAAAACGATACCTGACCCCCCCTGTTTAAAAAATGTTGAGTTGAAACGACAAGTGATAAGCAAAATGCTGCAGGCAGGCCCCCCTTTTAGAAATAATG
>JABSOG010000075.1 GCA_013216025.1 Algicola sp.
TGTCACCCTGACCACGCAAGTCGACGCACTCGAAACAATACTGACCAATTTGTTGTCAAATGCGATAAAATATACCCCTGATAACGGCCATATTACGGTCACCGTTACGACCAAAGATAAAAAGGTCTTTATATCGGTAGCAGATACCGGTATAGGCATTAGCCCGGCCAATCAACAAATGGTTTTTGACCGGTTTACCCGGGTAGTGACCCAAGACACCGAAAATATTCCAGGCTCAGGCGTCGGGTTGGCACTGACCAAAGAATTGGTCGAAAACAACGCCGGAACAGTCACTTTAAACAGTGAGGTCGGTAAAGGCAGCGACTTTATCGTCTCGTTGCCAATCAACACCGATGCCTTTGTTTCGGTTGAATCTTTTGATTCAATTTCGTATACCTCACAAATCGAAATCGAAACTCTGATGAATGCATCATCAGGCCCAACCGGCCAAAATAAAACAATCAAAGAAAGTGAAAACGACACCAAGTTGCTGCTAATTGATGACAATCCAGACATGCTCCAGTTGCTGCTTGATACCCTGCAAAAAGATTATACCTGCCTGACTGCGCCCAACGGTTCAGAAGGTCTAGAGTTGGCAACACAACACCTGCCCGACCTTATCATCAGTGACGTGATGATGCCGGGTATTGACGGATTTGAGGTGGTAAAAGCCATCAAAAACAATGACCTGACCTGTCATATTCCGGTGATCTTATTGACCGCCAGAGGCGATATGTCTAGTCGACTTAAAGGCTGGTCAGAAAAAGCTGACGAATACCTCGAAAAACCCTTTAACGAGCTTGAACTGTGCATGAGGGTCGAAAATTTGTTGGCCATCCGTCTACTGTTACGACATCGTTATCAGCACGAGTTTTTTGAGCCACCCCAGGCAATTGAACACGCCGAAGATGAAATCAAAGATATCAATCAACCCTTTATAGACCAGCTGAATGCCGCTTTGGATCAGTTTTATGAAGATGAAACGCTTGATATAAGCAAGTTGGCCAGCGCCATGTTTCTTGGTCCACGTCAATTAAGTCGAAAGGTGAAGACCATACTTGGGCTGACTCCGGTCGATTCGATACGCAGTTTTCGCCTGAAAAAAGCCGCCCAGTTGTTGTCTGAAGGAGTCAGCGCCAGTTTGGTTTTCGAGCAGGTCGGATTTACTTCACACTCGTATTTCAGTCAATGTTTCAAGGCGCAATACAACTGTGCACCCTCTCGTTATTCAAGTCAAAAAGACGAAAATCAATAATGCCTTTACAGCTTTTGGCATTCTGGGTAGGCTGTACTAAAAGAATAATAACCTCCTTACCTATACATTAAACGGGACAAACTTTTGTTAATTGCTCACAAATCAAGGTTACTCTTGCTGGTTTTAATGGTGTTGTCCTTTACCTCAACTTTACAAGCCCAAGAAACAAAAAAAACCAAGGAAGCAAAAGAACTGATTAAAGTGGCCGCGATTGACTGGTGCCCGCAGATTTGCCCCAAATCCACTGAAAACCCCGGTTATTTGGTGCAACTGATATCAGATTTATTTGCTAAATCCGGTTTCACTCTGAAATTTGAGATCATGTCATGGAGCGATGCCATCAACAGTGTTGAAGCGGGTCATTCAGATATACTGCTTTCACCGTCAAAAGACGAGGCCCCGGGCTTGGTATACCACCGTGATCCATTGGCCATTCAAACCCATTGCTTTTGGAAATTGGCGGATTCAGACTGGAAATTTAAAGACATTACCAGCTTGAAAAACAACAGTATTGTTATCTACCGTGATCATTCCTATGGCACTTTGCTCAGAGAATACCTGTCGGATAATTACAAAAAGTACGTATTTGAACTGATGTATGACACCAGTTATCTGCAAAGGGCTCACCGACTATTGCAAACCGGCCGTGCATCGGCCTTTTTGTTCACGACAAACTCGGTACTACATTTCAAGAAAACCAACAATATCAGTACATTGAAAATGGGTTCATGCATTAAGAAAGACCACTTATGGGTAGGAATGTCACCCAAAAACCAACAAAAAATCAACCGTATCAAAGCCTACATCGACGCCAACCTGTTGCCTTACAAAGACACCACAAAGCACAAGATCCTGTTAAGAAAATACAACATTCTCACGCCCGAAATCGATCAGATTAAATAACCGGACTAATGCTCCTTTAAGAACCACAAATATCAGCGCACGACCCAAAAGCCCGGGTAAAGTACTCAATCAACACCCGGGTCTTTTGCGGCAAATACCGCGCCGATGAATACACCGCATAAATATCAAGAGGCTCGGGTTCAAAGTCACAAAGCACTTTAACCACCTGGCCGCTGGCAACCAAGTCGCCCACCAGCCAGTGCGGCGCTTTGGTGATACCCAGACCTGCAATTAACGCCTCTCTCATACCTTCGCTGTTGTTGGTGCTCAGTCTGCCATTAACATTCACGCTAAACAATTGACCATCCACCCGATAACGCAACATGTTTTGCTGGCCAATACCGGTGTATAAAATGCATTGATGCTGTCTTAAATCGGCGGGGTGTTTCGGCGTGCCAAACTTGTCTAGGTAAGTCGGGGTGGCAATGGTGATCATCGGGCTTGAACAGAGCTTTTTGGCGATCAGGGTAGAATCAGCCAGCGTGCCCATTCTAAACGCGACATCAATGGCCTGCTCCACCAAGTCGACATTGTGATCATCCAATAAAACCTCGGCATTAATATCAGGGTAAGCGTCAAAAAATTCGCTCAGTTTGGGAATAATGTGTTGGCGCCCAAATGACGAGACGGCGCTTATCCGAACATTACCCTTGGGCATTGATTGGGCTTGACTGACATTGCGCTCGGCCTGTTCAATGTCATACAAAATATTCAGGCAGCTTTCATAATAGACCGACCCGACTTCGGTTAGCCTTAAACTGCGGGTGCTGCGGTTAAGCAATTTGCCGCCAAGCTCGCGCTCAAGCTCGGCGATACGCTTGCTGATGGTCGGCTGGGTGGTGTTCATTTGCTGGGCAACAGCCGAAAAACTGCCGGTTTCAACCACCCGAACAAACATTTGCATCGCCGATAAACGTCTCATATATTCTCGAATACCACCAAATAGTTAAGTAAGAATCACAATTAACATCAGTGATAGAATATATTATAATCTAGCCATGGGCCAGCAACAGGTGATGATACCGGTGAGTAAAGACAGTTTTGAACAGCGCTTAGCGGCAATACACCGTAAAAATTGCGAAATGATGCCAACCCCACTGCTAGCTGTCATACAAAAAACAGCTGTTTTACTCAAACGCAGCGGTATCGAACAAAGCAGTTTGCAAGTCGGCGAAAGCGTGGCCGATTTTACTTTTTCGAGCCCTTTTTCTAAGCCTTTTTCAAACGAAGGCCGCGCACAAACCACCTTGTATCAATTGCTTGAAACAGCACCGGTGATCATCAATTTTTTTCGCGGTTTTTGGTGCACTTATTGCCGCGAAGAACTGGCCGAATACCAGCAGGTCATCCCGCAATTACTACACCATAAAAAGAATCACTATATGGCAGTATCGCCGCAACAAATCATCGGTGAAGAAGTAAACCAAGCCCAATGTCATCTGGTGATTGACGACCAACTAGCCATTGCCCGAACCTTTGGCATTGTTTACCCAGTGCCCGAAGCCGAGCAAGCGTTGTTTGGCCACTTTGGCATGTCGCTGCCCAAAGTGAACAAAACCCCACAGTGGGAGCTGCCGATACCCGCCACTTATGTCATCAATCAACAGCGTCAAGTGCAGTTTCGTTCGGTCAACGCCGATTTCAGGCATCGGTTGGATCCTAATGATCTATTAACAATCATAGGCTAGGTGCCTGTCTGAGAGGTCATTGCCCACTGGATTCATCTGACACCAAGGTTAAACCGGCGAGTACCACAGCCATGACCCTTGAAACTCGCCCCCCTAATTGCTAGGCTTGCTGTCTTGGAATTATTATCAATCGGACTCATTACCATAGCCACAAATAACCCACACGCCCTGATTGACAATCACATCAGTGTTGAAACCCCCGAAAGTATTGAATTACGCCTCATACCTGCAGGTCCTGTGCCCCGTATTTTGGCCTATACCATCGATTGGAGTATCCGCATGGTGGTGCTGATGTTGGTCTACTGGTTATTCTCAACCATGGGAAAAACAGGCACTGGCCTGTATTTGATTATGTATTTTCTGCTCGAATGGTTTTATTGTGTGTTTTTTGAAATGTTTAAAGACGGCATGACACCGGGCAAAAAAGCCATGGGTATTCAGGTGGTGCACGACGATGGCACGCCACTGGGCTGGGGCGCGTCGATTTTACGCAATATTTTGCGTGCCGCCGACTTTTTCCCCTTAGCCTATTTGTTTGGCATCATTTCGATGGCCACCAGCAAAGAATTCAAACGTTTGGGCGACCATGTGGCCGCTACTTTGGTGGTTTATAAACCTCAGCCCCAGAAAAAATCCCAATTAACCGAAGCTGGCACCCGTCCTGCCCCATTTTTGCTTGAACTAGACGAACAACAAGCCATATTGGCCTTTGCTGAGCGTAGTCAAACCCTGTCTAAGTCAAGACAGCAAGAGCTTGGGGATATTTTGACCCCGATATTGCCGCTGAGTAGTCAACGTGGCGAGGGTGCCCAGTCTCCCAAAGATATAAACGAAAGCGATGCCAGAGTCAGCGAAATCAAGAAAATAGCCAACGGGATCATCGGCCAATCATGAAACAACAAACTTTTGAACAGCGTTATCAAGATTGCTGGGCGCAAATGGACGAAGCGCTGATCTTGGCCGAAAACAAAGCGGTGTTGAGCTTTAAAAAACCGCCATTAGACCCAGAACTGCCGCAATTGTATCGCCGCATTTGCCACCACCTCAGTCTCGCACAAGAAAGACGCTACAGCAGTTACCTTGTCGGACGCCTGAACAATCTAGTATTGCGCGGCCATCAGCAATTGTACCAACGTCGCAGCCATTTTTTCAGCCAGTTAATCAAGTTTGTGGTGTATACCTTTCCTCACCAAGTTCGCCAAAACGCCGCTTATGTATGGCTGGCCACGTTGTTGTTTTATGGCCCAGCAATACTGCTGTTTATTTTGGTGCAACTACAACCTGAGCTGATTTACAGTTTGTTTGATCACGAAACCGTGGCCAACTTTGAAAAAATGTACGACCCATCCGCTGAGCATGTCGGACAAGACCGAGATGCCCAATCCGATATACAGATGTTTGGCCATTACATTCAAAACAACATCACTATAGGGTTTCAAACCTTTGCCACCGGGCTGTTTTATGGTCTGGGCAGTATTTTTTATCTGGTTTATAACGGTTTGTTTCTTGGTGCGGTCGCCTCGCATTTGGTCACTTTGGGTTATCAAGACACCTTTTTTCCATTTGTTATCGGTCATGGTTCGTTTGAGTTAACCGCCATTACCATCGCCGGGGGCGCCGGGTTAATGCTGGGGCATTCGCTGATTGCGCCGGGCCAGAAAACCCGGTTAGGTTCGCTTAAAACCATGTCGTTAAAAGCGCTAGACCTGCTCTATGGCATTATCTTGATGCTCACCATTGCCGCCTTTTTTGAAGCGTTTTGGTCGTCTAATTCGTCATTGTCGCTGAGCGTTAAATACAGTGTTGGCACTTTTTTATGGCTGGCTGTTATCGCTTATTTTGTCTTTGCGGGCAAAACCAAAGGGAGCCGCTAACGATGGAATTGAGCAATATCAGCACCGTTGTCAGGCCACGCTCAAAATGGCAGGCCGTTGACCTAGGTTTTAAAATGGCCAGCAAATGGTATGGCCCACTTATCAGCGGTTGGCTAATGGTCGCTTTACCGGTATTTTTGGTGTTGCACTTGGTGTTTTTAGACTACAGCTGGCTGGCAATGTTGGTCTTTTGGTGGTTAAAACCCTTATTCGAGCGCATTCAACTGGGTTATTTAAGCTTTGCCCAATTCGGTGAAGACTCAACACTAAAACAACAGTTTAAACGCTGGCTGTCAGTAGTGGGCAGGCAATGGTTAGCTACTTTGCTGTGGCGCCGATTTAGTCTGCAACGCTCGTATGCCGCCCCGGTGGTACAGCTCGAAAACCTCGCGGGTACCCGGCGTAGAAAACGCCTGCAACTATTTGACGGCGACAATCAACAAGCCGCCTTTTGGCTGACCATAGTGTTGATGCACATCGAGTTTTTCATCACTTTGGCCGTTTATGCACTGGTCATTTTTTTGATCCCCGCGCAAGCCGATATCGAACTCGACTTTTTTGAAATGATAGAAACGGTCACCATCGCCAACAACATTTTGGTGTTTTTGTCGATGGCCTTGGTGGCCCCTTATTTTGTCGGGGCCGGATTTGCCTTATACCTCAATCAGCGCACTCAAATCGAAGGCTGGGATATAGAAATCACCTTTCGCCGCATGGTTGAACGTCAACAAGCCAAACGTAAGGGCGCTTCGACTTTGGCGTCGCTTTTGTGTGTATTGATGCTTTGTGGTGTAGCCCTGCCGGGCGATACGATTGCGAATGAGCAGACTGAACAAGACATCGCACAGTCAGCCGAAGCGCCCATAGTAAAAATCGTAAAAGCGTCACCCGAAACACAAAAGGCTTATGATTTGGCGCAAGAGATCATGACCGATGAACACTTCAATCAAAAAACAACCGCCAACTACCCAGAGTTTTTTCTCGATATGAAGTTCGACGATAAATCCTCACAAAAAGTCGATATGCCCGAATGGCTTTCTTCATTATTGAGGTTTTTCGCTGGCAGCGTGGAGTTATTACTAACTGCATTGGTGCTCACCATCGTGGCGTTGCTGCTTTACCGCTACCGCGATTGGCTGCTGCAATTTGCCCCTTCAAAACAAAACCGCTCAACCGCCAGCGAACCACCGACCAGTGTTTTTGGCCTAGATATAGACCAAGACAGTATGCCAGATGACCCTGCCGCCCATGCCAAAACGCTGTGGCAACAAGGCGACAAGCGTCAGGCCCTGAGTTTGTTATACCGGGGCAGTTTGCTCAAACTGGTCACGCAAAATCACTTAGAAGTGCACGACAGTTTTACCGAAGGTGAATGTGTTGCTCAGGTTAAGCAAAATGCACAGCCAGACACAGCCGAATATTTTGAGCTGTTGACCAAAAACTGGCAACGTCTGGCTTATGCCAGCATCATGCCCGAAGAAGACATCATGAACCGGCTATTTGACCAGTGGCACCAGGTGTTTGCGGAGGTTTCTGATGAGTAATAACGTCTACAAGGCCAGCAACGCCACACCAGCCAACAAAAACAAACTGTTCACCCGCATCATATTGTTTTTAAGCGCCATTTTAATCGCCGTGTTGATTTGGGTGGTTGATATCCGCTTCAAAGAAATCGATATGTTCATCGGCGAAGATTTAGCGGCCCGGCAGAACCCCTTTCTTGCGGCGCAATTGTTTATCGAAAAGTCTAATCAGGGTTCCTTTGCCATTAGCAGCAACAGCACCGACATTGTTGAATCACAGCGCGGGTTGGCATTGGTAAACAACCTGCCCTCTGTCGAGGATACAATAATCATCTCCAGTGCCCGTCACAGCATGAGCAAACGGCGCACCGAGGGGTTAAAACAATGGCTTAACGAGGGTGGCAACTTGGTGGTTGTAGGCAAAATGCTCTACAACCCGCTAACCCAAAGCAGTAACGATAGCTTGCTTGACAGTTATGACATTCAAGTACACGAGGCAGACCTAGATGAAGACTCAGAAAAGACCAATGAAGAATCAACAGAAGTCGTCCTAGACCCAAAAACCATTGGTGAGCTATTTGCAGAAGCCACCAAACAAGGCAGCATCGAATGCGACGAAAATCCTTTGCTTTCACCCATTCCCACCAGCGTCGATTTTCCCGATGCCAAAGTGAATATCGGCAGCTCGAATATCTTGACCTATCCCGACAGAAGCCAACTGGCGTTTTGGTCATCAAATGGTTACGGCCTGCAAGTACTGCAACTGGCGGTGGGCAAAGGCGAATTAACCGTATTGACCGACATGGGTCAGTGGAACAACCAAAGACTGGCCTGCACCGACAATGCCTATTTGTTGCAAAAGCTGACTCGCCCCGGAAAAAAAACCTGGCTTTTGTTTCACGAAGACATGCCTAGCCTGATGACATTATTGTGGCAAAAGAATCATACGCTGGTGATTAGCGCGCTAATCTTATTGGCTTTTTGGATCTGGTCGCAAACCCTGCGCTTTGGCCCACTGACCATTGTGGTTAACACCGTACGGCGCAACTTTATCGAACACATCGAAGCATCGGCTCGTTACCGCTGGCACTGCTTTATTCGCAATGCGGCTACAAATACTGCCAAAGATGATGACAACCAAGGCACAGGTAAAGGTAAAGGTGCGGCAGAGCACATAGTCGAACTGTTACGCCATCAAATTGTGCAAAGAGTCTCTTTGCGCCATCCAGACCTAGACAAGATGAACGAACAACAACAGCTCGAATTAATTGGCCGATTAAGCGACACCGATGTTAATGACATCCACTTTGCTCTGTACGCAGACATAGCAGTCAAACACGACCAGATAGTCCGCCAAGTTCAACGATTACAGCAATTAAGGAAACAACTATGTTAACTGACGAGCAGCCTCAGGACGACCAACCTCTGGATGAGCAGTCCCAGCAAGATCAGCCCCAAGAAGACCAATCTAGCGATGAACAGCTACAAGCGCAGATCAAGTGGGGCTATCAACTGACGCAAGACATGCAGAGTGAAATAAACAAAGTGTTTATTGGTCAGCAGCAAGTGCTAAAACAGGTGTTAATTGGCCTGTTAAGTGCCGGTCATGTGCTGATTGAAGGCCTGCCGGGGCTGGGCAAAACCCTACTGGTACGGGCGATGGCCAAATGTATTGGCAGTGATTTTTCACGCATTCAGTTCACCCCAGATTTAATGCCCAGCGACATCACCGGTCACGCCATTTACGACATGAGCTCAAAACAGTTTGAGATGCGCAAAGGCCCAGTATTTACCAACTTATTGCTGGCTGATGAAATTAACCGAGCCCCCGCCAAAACGCAGGCGGCACTGCTTGAAGTGATGCAAGAAAAACAGGTCACCATTGAGGGCGAATCATATCCTGCCGGTAACCCGTTTATGGTCTTAGCGACCCAAAACCCGATTGAACAAGAAGGCACCTACCCGCTGCCCGAGGCTGAGCTTGACCGGTTTATGATGAAAATCATCATCGATTACCCCGAGCTTGAAGAAGAAAAAATGCTGGTGAAACTGGTCACCGATGGCCGTGCAGACAGTTTTAATATCGACTCATTATCCCAGCAAATGAGCGTCGAAGAGGTGATTAAACTGCAAAGCTTAGTCAGCCACCTGAGCATTGACGACACAGTACTCGATTATGTCATTCGACTGGTTCGCGCCACCCGCGATTGGGCAGGCATTGCCAAAGGCGCCAGCCCCAGAGCCAGTATATCGATTGTTAGAGCAGCCAAGGCGCACGCATTACTGAACGGCAACAGCTTTGTCACCCCAGACGATGTTAAAACCGTGGCATTGATGATATTGCGTCACCGGGTGATGCTGTCTACCGACATGGAAATAGAAGGGATTAAAACCGATCAGGTATTACTCAACATTCTTGACCACATCGAGGCACCGCGTCAGTGAAACGCAAAAAATGTATAAAACCAGATCAAGCATTGCTCGACATTTCTGACCACATCGAGGCGCTGTCCCAATGAAAAGGATCGTAGTAAAACCAGACAAGCGCCTGTTGTGGTTGCTGAGCGTACCGCTTGGCATCGCCGTCGTGCAGTCACTGCTGTTGATGGCACCACAAACTGTCGATTGGGCCGCCTCGCTTCAAGCCCTGCTGGGTGATGTTTGGTTGTTTGTGTTGGTCGTGGCAGCGGTCGTGATTGGCGTCGATTATGCCAATGCCATAAAACAACCTGGTTTAAGTTTTAGCCGCCAAAGCAAAGATATTTTATCCTTGCACCGCTGGTCGCCAGTGACCCTGACCATTCGTCACAACCACTCAAGCCCGCAGCACATTATCATTCGCGAACTGGTTGCGCCGTCATTAGAAGTCTCAGAATTTAACCTCGATTGCCACTTAAAACCGGCGTTGACCACCACGCTCGAATACAAAGTGCGACCGGCCCAGCGCGGAGACGCCATCATTGGCGGCCTTGAAGTATTGCACCATAGCGCCTTTAAATTGTGGCACGCAGTGTGGCGTGACGACACCGCCACCACCTTGAAGGTTTACCCAGATTTTGAAGCCATCAACGGTTATAACCTGCTGGCCACCGACAACCATATCTCGCAGTTTGGCATCAAACGCACCCAAAAAAGGGGTGAAGGGATGGAATTTCACCAACTCAGAGAATACCAGCGCGGCGACACGTCTCGCCAAATCGACTGGAAAGCCACCGCCCGCAAACAAAAAATCATTTCAAGAGACTATCAAGACGAACGCGACCAACAAATCATCGTATTGCTCGACAACGGCCGCAGAATGCGCAGCGAAGATGACGGCCTTGGCCACCTAGACCACGCCGTCAACGCCATGTCGTTACTGAGCCATATTGCGTTAAAACAAGGAGATGCGGTAGGTTTAATGAGCTTTGGCATCGACCAGCGCTGGTTACCGTGCAACAAAGGCAGCGCCCACATCAACACCATTTTAAACCATGTATATGACCTACAACCGGGCGTGCACGCCACCGATTACAGCGGCGCAGCGCAAACCCTGTTGAAAATGCAGCGCAAACGCTCGTTGGTGATTTTAATCACCAACACCCGCGACGAAGATGTCGACGACTTGCTACCCGCCATCAAGTTAATCGGCAAAAACCACTTGGTGTTACTCGCCAACATCCGCGAACCAATATTGCAGAAAACACTCGATGAACCCGTCACCAACATCGACGAGGTTTACCGCTACTGCGGCACTATCGACTACCTAAACCGCCGCCAACAAGTCAGGCGACAACTGACCGATGCCGGAGTATTTGTAGTTGACGCCCACCCACAAAACCTCGCCATTGAGGTGTGTAATGGGTATTTGGAGATTAAACGCAGCGGGTATCTGTAATAAATTCCCCCGCAAAAAACAGCTTTTTGGCCACACCGTGGCCTTCATAAAGATGCGCAGCAGATTTATTCCAAGAAGATCTTATTCGAATAAATCAGGCTGGGCATATTATTGGCGGCTTTCCATTGCAGCAGACCGTATTGGGCGCTAACAAACAATTCGTCGCTGGGTTGAATGCGGGTTTTATATTTAGATAAATCAATTTGGGCGCGGATCACCATCGACTCACCAGCATTTAGACTGGTGAAATCCTTGTATTGGTAGTCGCTAACCAATCTGCGACTGATCCTATGGGTAAGATTATGATTGTCTTCGGCCCACACCAATACCGTCAAAGGATTCGGACTGATTGGCACTTTAATGGTGAGGTTATTTTTCGAAACATTGGTGATGGTTGCAATCAGACTCAATTTGCTGGAGGTTACTTGTTCAAGCTCGATGTTGAGGGTGAGGGGTTCAAGTTTTTTGGCGGTAATTTGAGGCGTACTGAAACACCCGGTTAAACCTAGAGCCAAAATACAACTAACAATGCCAGACGCTAATTTCATCGCTGCGGCGCTCCAAAAATGACCTGATAACTCCATCTTAGCGGTTTATTTTACATCCGACAAACACGATCGCTTAAAAAACATACAAATGTAGGGGGTTTAGTAACATAATCCGAAAACTCCCTGTATTCCACCCAATTTATCAATGATTTCAGTGACATACTGTCCATGTTTTGTGACTTTCCGTCGCCAGTATGGGCGCTTGTTTGAGCGATTTCGAGCCGTTTTTCTTACATCGGCATTTTGCGTTAGTCGCTGTTTGGCCAAGTCAATACGCCTTCACAATCACCAAATCCAACCATGCAGGATTCTTCAGATTCTTTTACAATAACATGAATCCACGCTTCTTTAGACGACGATAATTTACTCCGATCAACAGTCGCGCAACGAGTCTCAAAATGACTATTTAGGATTTCATCGATATTGTCGGCATCGTTATCGGTCAACGCAAACACATTCTCCAACAGCCTTGACAATTTGAACGACAAATCAAGCTCAGGCTTATCAAGTGACTCATCGTTGTTAAAAGGCAGTAATATCCCTTCTTGTTCATCTTGAAAACAAGCGCAACCCCCGGTTTGATTCCCATACAATACTCCTGAAGGAGATTTCACAATCATCACAACACCAATGACATCCCATAAACAGATTCTTTTCATTCAATTTACGCTCCAATCGCGTGTTGATAGTCGACCAAAATTTAGCTTCTAAACTTAACCTCAACAGTTGACCACCAAAATAAAATACGAGGCGAAATTATAAATGGTAATCAATCTAAAACAATGCGATATTTATTGCGTGATTCTTTTAGGAAATTAAAATGGCCATTGATAAACAGTTACTTGCGCAGCGTTTCACTACAGAAGTTAAATCATTTTTTACTTTTCTGTGTAAACAGGCCAAAGAAAATGTTGATGAAAATGGCCAGCAGATAATCGATGGTGGCGGCATCGCCGGTTCGGTGATCAAGTTGTTCGGCCAACAAGCCATCGACAGTTATTTTGACAAGCTGACAGACAAGAAGCTCGAAGATTTTGGTGCCATTTGTTATCTAAAAGCCGCAATGAACTGTGCTGAAAAAGCATTGGCAAAATTGAATATAGAAACGCTTAAAGAAACCATTGAAAGAAAAGTGTTTCTATCGGGGCTTGAAGCGCAAATTGAAAGTCAGACAGAATTACGATTGCATTTAATCCCCCGTCACAACCCGGCTGTCCAGCAAGTCAAAAAAATCTATGCAGACCATTTAAAGCAGCAACACGCCAACAATGAACAACTCCACCAGTTCAGCCGAGAATTTGAAGGGGCAATTAAACAAGCAATAAAAGACGCCTTTGGCAAAGACTATGACTCGCATGAGACAGAAGTCCAAGAAGGCTGGTTTAGTCAAAGCGAAGACAAATTACTGGCAAAAATGAGTGAACTCAAGCGCGTCGGTTTACAAGAAGGTGAATCACTGGATTACGTAGAAACCTTTGGCCAGTGGCGTGATGTAGAAGCCTTATCCAATGGCCAACTCGGCAAGGCTGAAGAAAGTGAGCAGCTAAATGTCACTAAGTTACTGACGGAACATTTGGAGCTAGAACCCGCAGACAGTTGGAAAGCCGCCATTACTTTTATCGCTGCCGATTTTGGCAAAGGCAAATCGGTTTTCATGAAACACCATGCGGCAATGCTAGCCGACAACTATCTTGATAACGATTGTGGCGTGATCCCAATTTACTTCAACTTAAACGAGTACCACAGTAAAAAATACGACAATGCCAGAGATCTGGGCATTATTGATAGTTATTTACTCCACGATTTTGACATCGATATTAAAGACGAACACTTCAAAAACAAAGAATATCTATTTTTGATTGATTCGCTGGATGAAAGTGGCGATTTAAGCCAAATTCAAGACGTATTGAATTCAGTATTAAAGATTAGCAAAAACGCGTCTTCGGGCTGTCCTAGTCGGAAAATCGTTATTGCGACACGGCCCATTGACCGGGAACTATCAACAGCCATTGGTAACTACAAAGTCAAATTATCAGCCGAAGAGCATCCACAATTTATTTCACTCTATGGTTTTAAAGCCTCACAATTCGATCATTGGTTAAAGACAACCGTAACAAAAGCAAACCAAAATAATGGCAATGTCGAACCACCCTCCGAGGATTCAATAGCAGCGATATTATACGAAGGCTGGCAACAACCCGATTTTTCAGCTCATGAGCTATTGAAAGAGCGCGAAGTTTTGGATGATGAAGAATTGGTCAAACCGTTATTCGCCTACATATTGTATCAATTATTAACAAATAATATTAGTATACCTGACAGTGGTAAGGTGGGGATCTATCTCGCTTTTTTGCACTACATCACCAGCAAAGCCAAATTTATTGAGGATAAACAAATTGGAGACCAAAAGAAAATACGGCAAGCAGAACACAGCAACAGAAAAGTACTCCATAGTATTGCAGCCTTGTGGTGTAAGCAGCGTAGCACAGGGCAAAGTGCTGTACTTGATAAAAATAAAATAAACTTCTCGTTACTTGATACCAACACCCCCAATACACAAGAAAAGCAGCAAATCAGTCAGGTTGATGAATTAAAGTTTCTATCTCACTCATACTTTGGCGATAACGCTCGGCATTTGCACTTTCAGCACCAATCCTTTGCAGAGATCTTGCTGGCAGAGTATTACCTGAAAGTATTTTTGAGCGAAGCATTGAAGCGTAAACCCAATATCATGCGTACCAGAACGTATCTTTTTGTTGGTGAACCAACGGTAGCCACCATGGCTTTTTTCGCTGAACTGATCAAATTACTGGTGGTCAGTACCACCGCTGATAGTAATAAGGCCGCAGTTGCAAAGAAATTGCTTTTGCCTGTATTAGGCAGTTTGGCTGCACCCATTTTCACTGAAAAACTCCATAGCGAGTATTTATACGGCAAATTCTATGATTACCATCAAGATGAATTACTTGATGAAAATCTCTTATTAAATGATGCTTGGCCAATTAACCAAAGGGTATTGGACGATTTAACAACATTGGCCGGTGACATATTAAAACAGGAGAACAGTCTTCGTTTAACCCCTGCTAAGCCTGTCACATCATTATATGACAATGAATTGGTGTTGCTTGAAAAGAGCGGCGATTGCGGTCGCCCAGATGTTGATAAATGGCTGGCAATTACATTGGCAGGGTTAATTGCCAAAGAACAAACGCCTCGGCAATATTATTTTGAGGATGAAGATCGTGGACGGCAATTTTTCCAGTTGATTCAGGATTCGCCGCAGCGAGAGGCACCAGAATGGTTGGTTACCAGTACAGCTGATGTTTTTCATCGACTGAAATTAATAAATATGGAACTACGCGGTATCAATTTGCTAAGATTCGACTTTGCTAATGGTTTTTTTCAAAATGTAGGCTTACGCCATTCGAAAATACACTGTCAAATGACAGGATCTAGGCTAGACGGCTGGCAAATGTGGGATTGCACCATTAATTGCAACTTTAATAAAACTGCAATAATAGAGGTTCTTTTTATAGGATGCAGAATTAATCATTCATCCTTTAATTCTTTATCTGATTTAGTTAATTTAGTAATCATACAAACATCGTTTGAATCTTATCAATTACCTTCATTATTGCTAGCTAAGCTCGCAGATAGTCCCTATATAGGTAGCAGTTTTAAGTCGGTTGTTGGGAGTGTATGTTCTACAACAAAACAGATAATCAGTATGACTAACCCGCATATGAGTGTAAGGTCGTTAAGAACATTAATTGAGTCGGCATATAAATTGGGAAAGATTAACAAGGAAGATATCACCAACAGCTTTGAGTTCATGAGTGAGTCGGAAAGAAATAAATTTAAAGCATATTGGTCCGAAGAAGTCGGGGCGCTATTCACCAATATCCGTGACGAACCTGAATATCTGGCCCTTGAACAACAGTATGAAAAGCAGACACTCCAGCAAGATCAGAGGCTCCAGGAACTCCATAAAAACATTAAAATGGGGAAAGACTCATAATGCCCAACACAACCCTCAAAACCCAATGGCTAGAAGCAAGCCAAAAATGGACTGCAGACCTCGCAACGGCAACTTATTGGATAGACGAGCTATTCACCTGCTACCAACATAAAAACCGCCACTATCACGACCTCAGCCACATTGTTCAAATTCTTGCAATAACCGAGACATGCAGAGAACTGATTCAATGCCCAGACTCGATGTTTTTTGCCACTTGGTTCCATGACGCGGTGCAAAAAATGAGTGTCGACAACGAAGGCAAAAGCGCGGAGTTAGCGCAACAGGCATTGGCTGAATTAGCAGTGCCGCAAGACATTATTGATCGGACCGTTCAGCTGATACTGGCAACCAAAACCCATGATGCCGATGTCGCAAATCCTGATGTCGGTTATTTTATTGATTGCGACCTGTCGATACTCGGCGCAGATTGGCCAGATTATGAAAGATATGCAGACGGTTGCAGCAAAGAATATAAGGTGCCTAACTTTTTATACCGCAGGGGCCGTAAAAAGTTTATGACGCAACTGCTGCAAAAACCGCAGCTGTTTCAAACCGAGTATTTTAGAGCCAAATTTGAAACCACGGCCCGCGAGAATATTCAGCGGGAAATTGATTTGTTGTAATAAAGCGCACAAAGTCGAGAGAAATATCTTCACCGTTGAAGCTAGCGAATTTTAGTGTGACCTTCGGTCAAAATCAAAAGCCTTTAACACGGAGGCACGGAGCCACGGAGAAAGAAAGAGGAAAAAATTAAAACAAAACGGAAAGAACCAAACCGACATTCCGAAAACAATAACCTTCCATCTTAGTATTTTGTGATTTTGATTTTGCCTTTCTCTTTCTTTCCTCCGTGACTCCGTGCCTCCGTGGTGAGATCTTTTTTAATTGTGGCCGCAGGCTACACCAGCGGAGCGTTCAGAAAAAAATCAGTGCCCCCAAGTCAACAACTTGCGCCACCCAGCCACATTAGCAGGCCCTTGTTTTCTCACAATAAAGTTACGAATAACCCGGCCAAGAAAACTACGCCCCTTGGACGCCATGCGAATAACCCGGTTCGACTCGTCAATCACCCAAGAGATACGCTCTATGCGTTTGGCTCTAAATTGTCGTAGCAAGCCTTCAACCTCTAACCCTTTATCCATCAAGTCTGCCAGACAGTGCACATCTTCAAGCCCCATGCCGACCCCTTGTTGTAAGGTGGGTGGACAGCCGTGTAAGGCATCGCCAATCAATACTACGCAACCGCTGTAGACTTCTCGCGACTTAACGGCATTTAACCGCCCGGGAATGATCTCGTCATCGGGGCCAACGGCATTAATGGCTTCAAGTACTTTGTCTTCAAAGCCTTTGAATTGATCCAGCAAAAAATGTTTGTTGTCGATATTCGTCAACTTTTTATCTTCGTCAATGACATGAGCGTAGCAATACACCTTATTGTCAGGCATTGGATAACGCATAAAGAAGCTGTCAGAACCCAAGTAATAAGTCGGTTGCAGGTCTGTGGTATTTTGGTCAATCAAAAACCGCCAGTTGGTGACATCCAAATCTTCCAGTCCAGTCTCTTCAAAAACCAGCTCGCGCACTTGTGAATTAACGCCGTCAGCGCCGATAACACAATCAAAATGCTCGGTTTGACCATCACTGAACGTCACATCGGCACCGTCTTCAGACTGCCTGATGGCTTTTAAGTGGCGGTTAAATCGGACCTTTTCATCCATGCCATGACGTAACAAATTGAGCAGTTTGGCGCGTGGTAAAGCCAAAAATGGCTGTTGATTAAACGGGGCTTCAAGCAAAGACGCTTTTGCGATCACTTTGCCATTGGGTTTGACATAACTGACTTCGCTGACCTGATGGGCCATGGCGACCAAAGCCTCTTTCATGCCCAATCGTTCCATTCCGGCGACAGCGTTGGCGGGCAAGCAAATGCCTGCGCCGTCTTGTGACCAGCCAGATGAACGTTCAATTAGGGTATAAGGCAGTGACATTTCGTCCAGGCGACGGGCCATAGACAGGCCGACGATACCGGCCCCAACAATTAATATTTTCATCTATATATACTGCTCTATCAATTCGACAATTTCTTCACGTTCGGCCAGCACCAGTAACA
>JABSOG010000759.1 GCA_013216025.1 Algicola sp.
GTAGGCAACAAAAAACTTGTGTTTTACTGATTTCGTTAAACGTTTATCGATGATGGCCAGATAAGGCACTTCTCCCCAAGTGTTATGCCCAATATGAGGATGTACAGCTAAATGCTTCAGTGGATTATCAAGATGCGACATCAAATGCGCTGGATATTCATGGCGAAACCGAACGGCAAAGTCATGCCCTTTAAACGGCTGTGCACTGACATCCGGCCAATGCAGCAATATTTCGGCCAACAAATCTTTCAGAGGAAGCATGGGAGTCCTTGTGGATCAAAGATGAGCGGAGTTTGCGGTTCATTCTAACGAGCACCACAGGACTGTCAAGGGGACAAATTGGTGACAACTCGACAGGTCACGCGTGAGACCACGTCCCTTATCATTAAAATGTTGCTTTGAAAACTGTCTTTTTTGCAGTGATATTTGTCCGTCCCCTGCAGAGCGTACAGTGCTAGTATACCCAAGTGAGTAGTGAATTGATTGCAGGAAGGTTTTCGTTTGGTTTGTAGGGTAGCGCTTGGTTTTTGCCACGCAGTGGCACTAAATAAAGCTGCCTAAGCAAATTTATTCACATCACCGGCAAAGTCAAAGTAAACATACTCCCAAGCCCCAGTTCAGATTCGACCACAAGATCACCCTGATGCTTTTGGACAATACCGTAAGATATCGATAAGCCAAGCCCTGTTCCTTTGCCAACATCTTTGGTGGTGTAAAACGGTTCAAACAGTTTGATTTGGGTTTGTTCGTTCATACCACCACCATTGTCTTTTACGATAATTTCAATCACTTTATCGACTTGTCGGCAGCCGATCACTATTCGGCCCTGAGCCGTGGCGCCGGTACGCGTGCGTTTTTCTTCGATGGCATCACAAGCGTTGACAATCAAATTCATGAACACCTGATTTAGCTGCGCGGGATAACAATACAGCTGCGGCACCGGTTGAAAGTCCATGACAAACTCGGCCACTTCAAGATATTGGGTTTTCACCAGCTTGACGGTGGAATGCAGGCAGTCAGTAACATCGGCCAGTTTCTTGTCGGCCGAATCCAACTGGGTGAATACTCTTAAATCTTGGACAATCGCTTTAATCCGCTCGGTGCCGTTTCGAATGGTGCTGATGTGTTGGTATAGCGGCTCAAACTGTTGTTTGAAACTGTCGAGAATCGCCTGATCGGCATCGTCACCCACCAGCTCTATCAAAAACTGTTCAAATGCGGCCACATCTTGAGCCAGTATGTGGGCACTGGCGTGGACAAAATTGGTCGGATTGTTGATTTCGTGCGCCACACCAGCAGTCAGGGTACCCAATGAAGCCATTTTTTCTGACTGAACCAGCTGTTGTTGGGCCGCCATGATTTGACGGTGATTCTCTTCAACTTCGATTTTTTGTTGTTCGACCTCACTGCTTTTTTGCTCGACTTCACGGTAGGCTCTGGCGTTGTCCAGTGCAATGGCGGTAGTCGACGCCAACGCTTGTATCATGTCTTGCTGATGTTGGTTATAGGCATTTTTTTGAAAACTCTGCACCGACAATACCCCGATGATATGGTTACTAACAGTCAATGGCCAGTATATTACCGACTCAGTATGGCCGCCGACCTCGGGTTTAGGCACTGGCAAATCACCAAAATAACGAGGGAAATCGCGATTGTAATCACCGATGATCATTGGTTCTTGATGTTCAACACACCATACCGCCGGCATGTCTTTTTGGTTCATTGAGCAGGCAAATTCTGGCATGTATTCATCGCATTCTATTGCCAGTTTGACCGATATTTGTTTTTTGTCTGGTTCGTACAAACCAATCAAAAAAACGTCAACCTGCATCAGTTCTTTGATGTGGTTGTAAACTGTTTTGAGCAGTTCGTTTAAATCTAGCGTCGAGCTTATCTCGGTGCTGATTTGGCTTAATGCGGTAATGGTCTGATTAGAGTGCTCTAAAGCGGCGGTGCGGGTAGACACTTTTTGTTCGAGTTGACGGCTGATGCTGCGCTCTATATGCACTTTTTGCCGCTGCACTCGAACAAATGCCATGACCACCAACAACACACTCAAACCATACAAGGAATAAGCCCACCAGGTGTGCCATGGGGCTGGTAATATAATCAACTCAATGGTCCGATCCTTTGCTGTCCAGACACCAGCGTTATTACTGGCTCTGACCCTGAATGTATAATGCCCTGCTGAAAGGTTGGTGTAAGTGGCATGTCGATCGTCGGCATCGGTGTCTATCCAATCAGGATTGAAACCCTCTAATTTGTATTGGTACTGATTTAATTTGGGCTGGGCAAAATGCAATGCGGCAAATTCAAATGCCAATACGTTATCTTCATGGCTCAGGGTTATCGATTCGGTGGTGTTAATGGCTTGTCTCAAAGGGCTTGGTTTATCGGCTGTAGCAACAGCCACGCTTTTGTTCAACAGCCGAAAATCGGTGAATACCAGCGTTGGAGCTTCGCTTGGCACCATAATCTGGTCTGAATAAAATGCACAGTAACCATCGGTACCAAAATACATTTTGCCATCATTTGCCTGAAAGTATGCCCCAAAGTTGGCATTGCATTTTGCCTGGTTGGCAATGTCGGTTTTCATCATGTTGATGTCAGGATCAAACAAGGTGATACCGCCTCCAGCCAACCATAGCTTGCCCTTTTTGTCAGGAAAGATTATTTGTATCTTGTCGCTTTTCAGGATGCTCTTGGCCCGATAAACCGTAAACTTACTGGTCAGGGGGTCAAAAAGGTTCAACCCAGTTGCAGTCCCCATCCAAAAGCGGTTTTTATTGTCTTGGTTGATAGAGTAAACCTGATTGTGACTAATGCTGTCGGCATTGTCAGGGTCATGTTTGTAACGAATAAACTGTTCTTTTTCATCATCAAAGCGATTGAGCCCGCCACCATTGGTTGATATCCAAAAAACCCCATCATTGGCAAGATAGAGATAACTAACATCGTTGTGACTGATGCTGGCGAGATCATCTGGGTTGTGACTAAAACGGGTGAAGTTGTTTGACAGCTTATTATAGCGATTCAAACCATTGAGGGTGCCAATCCACAGCGAGCCAAAGCGGTCTTGGCGTATGACGCTGACAAAATCATCACTTAAGCTGTGACGGTCATTGTCACTATAACGGTAATAGGTAAACGTACCTTTATTTTGATTAAACCGGGTCAGACCTTCGGTGCGGGTACCCACCCACAACGTCCCATCGCTGTCTTCAAATATAGACCAAACGCCATTGGATTTTAGGCTGTTGGGATCATCAATCTGATATTGATAATGGGTGTATTGGTCTTTGACCGGATCATAACGGTCTAACCCCGAATCGGTGCCAATCCACAAAACCCCAGCACGGTCTTGCAATATCGCGTGGATCTGGCCTTTACTCAGGCTATTGTCATTACCCGGTTGATGCACAACCCGACCAAAACGATCACTGTCTGGGTCGAATTTACTCAGCCCACCACCAAAAGTGGCCAACCAAATCAAACCATCGCTGCCCTGGGTCATTGAAAAGACATCATTGTCCATCAGGCTATTTCGATTTCGTAAATCATGTTTATAGTGGCTGAACCCGCTACCATCATCCTTAAGTCGATTCAAACCACCGTCGATAGTGCCTACCCACAAGACGCCTTTTTTGTCCAACAGCAAAGAAAATACCCGGTCACTGCCCAGACTGCTTTCGTCATTGGGGTCATGTCGATAATGGCTGAAGGTTTCGGTTTTAACATCAAAATAATTCAACCCACCACCCCGGGTCCCCACCCAGAGGTTGCCTTTGCCATCTTCAAGCAGGGTATACACTCTGTTATGGCTCAGGCTGGCGGGATTACCAACCTGGTGTTTGTAATGTTTAAAGCTGTTGCTGGCCATGTCCAGCCGATTTAGACCACCGCTGCGGGTCGCGACCCAAACGATACCTTGGCTGTCTTGCAGCACATCGTAAATGTTGTCGTCACTTAGAGTGTTGGTTTTAGAGGCGTCATGGTAATAGGCGCGGGTGAATTTTTTTTGTTTTAAATCAAAGTGCTGCAAACCACCTCCCAAAGTGCCAATCCATAGATGTTGGTCATCCCCCTGATTTATCGCCATGACGTGACTGTTACCGGCGACCGTATTCGGATAGTTTTGATCATAAGGGTAGCGGATAAAATTTTCGGTTTTCTCTACATACTGATGCAATACACCAGTATGAGTCCCCACCCACATCGTCCCTTGGTTGTCTTCAAACAAGCTCATAACATAATTGTTGGCCAGCGATGACGGGTCTTTTGGATGGTGTAAAAAAACTTTGAATTCATAACCGTCAAAGCGAAACAAGCCGGTTTGGGTGGCCACCCAGATAAATCCTTGACGGTCTTGAAGCACTCTAAGGGCCCATTGGCTGTCGAGACCCTGCTCAACC
>JABSOG010000760.1 GCA_013216025.1 Algicola sp.
GCAGTGGACGGCATAACATGGCCGTTGGTACATTGGCGTATTTTCTAAGCTGCCTACTCGGCAGTGGACCTAACTTTTCAATAAAAGCGGCTTTTTCGCTTTTTCTAAGCTGCCTACTCGGCAGTGGACGGGAGATCCGCTAGGGTGGTTAATCAATCGGTTTTTCTAAGCTGCCTACTCGGCAGTGGACTAGAACCTTATCACAATTTTTCTTTATTTTTAAAGAACTTAGCACTAAATCGCCAAAAACACCCTTTTTTTGAGGATATATCACATACCTTTAATTATCAATGAGTTACAAAATCATCAAATAAAAGGGTTAAATGCGATTGGTTGTTTTAACCTATTTTTATCCCAATGACCAGACCATTTTGGTTTGGCTGGCATTAAGCAGGTGAGCGGCGTTGAGGTTGAGTCAGCATTTTTTGAAATGGCTTCGCCATTTATCGCGGCAGGGACGCTTCGCTGCTGCCGCTCCTACAAGGGGAGATTGCAATTCTAACTGGCAATAATACGCGTACGGTGCATTATTAGGTGCGCGAGGGTGTATATTTAATCATAAAACCAAGGTCGCAGTTGAGATGGCGTAGCAACGAAGCCCGACATTCTCGTTAACATCAAAGGCTTACCAATGTCGGGCTTCGTCGCAAGCTCCTCAACCGCGGCCTACAGTAGCCAAATCAGATTAAATCTACACCTTGGCGCACAGCGCACCCTACGGGCAGAGACTAACACAAACCAGAATGGCTGATGTGGGCTAGGTCTTTTGTGCTATGAGCGCTGCTACTTAATATCGTTGCGACTTGAGTTGCACCAAGGGCTTTTACGGTTGTAGGGTTTTGCTGAGCCAATTCTTGTTCTTCATTGCGTTCGACCACCAAGGTGATGTCTTTGAGCAATAAAGCGGTGAAATCGTTCATTGTTGTAACCTTTCAACATTTTGCTAACAATTAAGTGGGCGACATTTAACCGTGATTTTGTGAAAATTGCAACCGTTTCGAGGCTAGTGGTTTTAACCCGTTTCTCGCCCCAAAATACCGTTTTTGAGTTTCATCCATTGCCGTCTTGTGTTTTTGTTTGGTTAATCATAAGCTGGGTTTTGTGTGGTGCTTAGTTGACTGTCAGTTTTATTGAGGTTTTTGATTATGGTTTATAAGTGGTCTGTGGTCGTTGGGTCGATTGGCTTTATCGGGGTTTTGCTTTACGTTGGCAACAAATCGCCTGCCCCGGTTGATAACCCACCTGCGCCAAAATCTGTGCAGGTTGTCGAACCTGTCGAGGCTTCTTCGCCTTTTGCTGTGACGCAAGACCAACCAGTAGAACAGCTTGAACCTCCTGAGCCTTTAATAGCTGTTGTTGATGAAGGCGATTTAAAACCCAAAGTCAAAGCCGGTAATGATTTTACTGTTGACGGCAAAGTTATGGTCGAACTCGACGGATACGGGGCTGCACACGACCGCTCAAAGGTGAAATTTAGGTGGATGACCTCAGATGCCTATCTTTATAAAACCCAAGGCCGAGCTTACGTCCCCCGCAAGTCACCCGATAACGATATTAAGTTGTTAGATTCGCGCGAAGCGACGACTAAGTTTTTGACCCCAGATGTTGACCAACGTCGCACGCTCACTTTGTATTTGATGGTGACCGACAAAGACGGCAATTGGGCATCAGATTCGCTGACTATCACCATTATGCCAAGAGAAATGCCGAGCATGGCATTTCATGAACTCGACATGCCCGACAAGGGGCTGCGCAAGTGCATTGAAGATGCCGCCAGTTTGTTGGATATGACGTTTACTGCGCAGCTGACCAAACTCACTTGTAAGAGTCACAATATCAGTAACCTTGAAGGCATTGAATATCTGGTTAATCTCAAAGAATTAAGCTTGGTTGACAATAAAATTGTCGATATTTCGCTGCTCTCAAAGTTATCAAATCTCGAAAAGCTGAACATGAACCGCAATAAGGTACTCGATTTAAGGGCTGTGGCAGTACACAAGTCGCTGTATGAGTTGAATCTCAATGACAATCAAATTCAAGATATCTCGCCTTTGAGCGAGTTAAGTTATTTGGTCGTTTTGACACTCAAGGGCAATCAAATCGATGAGCTGCCAGTCTTTAGACGATTTTTTCGTCTTCAAACGTTAGATTTATCGCACAACTATGTACATTCGCTAGAGCCGTTGACCTTTCTAAGAGAGTTAGAGGTGCTGGGTCTGGCCAACAATCCGTTTAAACGCGTTCATTATTTGCGTTATTTGCGTCGACTGAGAAAACTCGATATGTCTAACACCGAAAACGTTCGCTGTGTTGATATAGAACGGCTTGAAACCAAGCGCAACCTAGTGGTCACGCGAAAAGGTGATTGCCGACTATAAGTTGGCCAATGGACATGTCGGCCAAGCGGATTTATTTTCACGGTTCGAGAAAAAACGTAGTTGTACCGTAGAAAACCCTTCGCTACCGCCATTGAGGCTTAGGCCGCCAGAGCAGAACCCCAAGAATGCAACAGCACAATCCTGAAAAGGGCAATCACGGGGGATTGCCCCTACGTTGAAAATCGGATTTTTACAACGCTCTCTAAGGATGCGCACTTCTATCAAAGAGTGCATTTACACTCTCTTTAAAAGGCACCCAACAATGAATCCCTATCGATATGCAAACGCATCAATTCTTTTTCATTGGTGATCTCATCTGAATCAAACTTGATACCCACCTGCATCTGCCCGTTGAGCATACGCTGGCTGCGGATTTCTCCGGGGAAACGGATAATAGGACTGGCCGGATCTTCACCAAGCAAGAATTCTACATTTTTGTAATTAACGTTTCTGGCCTTGTTCGGCATGTCGAAGGCGAACCGACAACCACCGAGTGATACATCTTGCATCCGACCATTGAGCACTTCCTCTGTACCAGAGCCAGTGCTGCACACATAGGCAGACATACACGTCGACAGTCGGGGATATTTGCGCAGTTCACAACTTTCTACCATCTTGGGAAACGATAGAAAGATAAAATCATGCGGGTGGGTAACACAAGACTCAATATTGCTCTTAAAGGCGAGGCATTTACCCTCTTCTCCTTCGAGCAACAGCCGAACAACCGCTTGTGCGCCGGTAACCAACAGATTGCCTTGAAATTGTTTACGGACATCCATCGGCAGCGCAACGAGCAGGTAATTACCCACTTCATAACCAATAAGGTGACTGGTGAATCGCATTTTATTGCCGTCAACGACTTGAACAGTCAACGGACAGCCAGGCCGAAGTTTTTTGACGTACAGGGGTGAGTGTTGCCGAGTTTCGTAAAAGGTATATGATTCCATTATAACTCCCTGTCTTTTGAACAAAAAAGCGAGCTATAACTTGGATTTTGCTGCGGTCTATTCTCTAAAACAAGAGCTAACATAACTACTAACATAACTACCCTCCCGTTTACTACACTTACGTTAGGTTTGCATTGTTTAAAATATCGGCTGGTTTGGGATTACCTTTAGGGTAATTTGGGTTTAATTTCACTTTTTTTGCATAAGGATGAAATAAAGTAGGAGCGAGCTCCAGCTCGCGATTTTGCCAATAGGCAAATATCTATGGGGTTTAGCCTGCGTTTTGAAATGGCTTCGTCCGCATTTTGAAATGGCTTTGCCATTTATCGCGAGCTGGAGCTCGCTCCTACCAGGTTGTTTCCCAGCGAAACTTGTTTCGCCCTATTTTAATCGCCGGGAATTAAAAAAGCCTGCATATAGCAGGCTTTTTTCATTCATGGCGAGTAAAACTTTACCAGCCAGTTTTTTCTTTCAACGCTACGCCGATATCAGCCAAAGAACGCACGGTTTTAACACCGGCATCTTCAAGGGCTGCAAACTTCTCATCAGCAGTTCCTTTACCACCAGCAATGATGGCGCCAGCGTGGCCCATACGTTTGCCTGGAGGTGCTGTTACACCAGCGATGTATGATACAACTGGCTTGGTTACGTTGGCTTTGATATAAGCCGCCGCTTCTTCTTCAGCTGTGCCACCGATTTCGCCGATCATTACAATCGCTTCAGTCTCTGGATCGTTTTCGAACATTTCGAGAATGTCGATGAAGTTTGAACCCGGAATTGGGTCTCCGCCAATACCAACACAGGTAGACTGGCCGAAGCCTGCATCTGTGGTTTGTTTAACGGCTTCATACGTCAAAGTGCCTGAGCGCGATACGATGCCGACTTTGCCTTTAAGGTGAATGTGACCCGGCATGATGCCGATTTTACATTCGTCAGGGGTGATAACACCCGGGCAGTTAGGGCCAATCATGCGCACGCCTTTGGCGTCGATGTATTCTTTAACATACAACATATCAACCGTTGGAATACCTTCGGTGATAGTAATAATCAGTTCGATACCGG
>JABSOG010000761.1 GCA_013216025.1 Algicola sp.
GCTCAAAGTTACCCAACACGGCTACGTAACCATCAAAGGGGGGGTCAAACCCTGCGTACTGCCAGAGCCGATCGAAGCGCCTGAGGCTATCGAACTGCCAAAGCCAATCGAACAGCAAACGCAGCCAGATCAAGCAATGCTGGTGATTGAAGTCATCGATACCGGCATTGGCATGACCCCGGACCAACTCAATCATGTTTTCGACTCATTTACTCAGGCCGATGGCTCCACCAGCCGAAAGTTTGGCGGTACCGGCTTGGGTTTGTCGATTGTCAAAGAGCTGGTCAGGTTAATGGATGGCGACATCAACGTCATCTCCAAAGCTGACATCGGCAGCACTTTTAAGGTCAGCTTCAAAGTCACCATCGAATCGCCTGAACAAGTTGTTTTCGATTATTCGAGTGAGCCGGGCAACCGATTGTTTTATTTCTGTCACGATGATCACGGTTTTATCAATGGCCATTATCTGGCGCAGGTCGACCCAGATTATCAACAATACCAAACCGCTCAGCTCAAAGATAAGCTGAGTCAATTGACGCCCAATGATGTGGTATTAGTGGATATTGTCAGTAAAAAACACCACGACACCATAAAATCGTCGCTGGCTGAGTTGTTGGATAACGGCATAAAAGTGGGTTTTGTCACCGATACCCAACCCCATATGTTGGCCAGCAAACTGACCCAAAAATGGCAGGCCCCCAGCATAGCCCACCCTTTCACCGGTGGACAACTGATGGCATTTTTGCTCGATGTTTACCCAAACAAAGCGCAAAGCGACAAACAACAAGAAACACAGACAGAACAAACCGAACAATATGAGGGCCATATATTGCTGGTCGAAGACAACAACATCAATCAACTGGTGACCGGTGAAATACTCAAGCTATTTGGTTTAACCTTTGACTTGGCTGAGGATGGCCAACAGGCCATCACCAAAATCGTCAACTCCCCGCACTATGACTTAGTACTAATGGACATTCAAATGCCAGTGATGGACGGTTACCTAGCCACCGAACAACTACGCAAACTCGGTTATAACGACCTCATCATCTGCGGCCTTTCGGCCAACGCCATGAAACAAGACTTCGACAAGGCCTATGCCTGCGGTATGAATGACTACGTAACCAAACCCATCAAGGTCCACGAACTAGGCGAAATACTTGATAAGTATCTTCCTACACGGACGTAGACGGTGCAGGAATTTTAGGGCTAGGCGCTACGCGCTTTTAAAGAATGGCACTACGTGCCCGCTACGCACCTGAAAAGCGATCCACACGGAGGAAATAAAAAAGGAGTCACGGTGGCCACGGAGGAAAAGCAAAAAAGGTAAGAAAACTACTTTAGACCTCAATACCAAATCAAACAAATACAACCAACTTTATCTTTTGCTTTTCCTTCTTCTATCTTTCCTCCGTGGCCACCGTGATATGACCATGGATGGTCTGTATGCATTTATGCTTGGAGCATTTAAATGTCTCTATCTTTGCCCTTCTCCGTGTGGATCGCTTTTCACGACTCCATGGATGGAGGACGTAGAGCGACGCAAGATGCCAAAGCCGAGGCCCGAAGCGCTACCCCGAAGGGGAAAAAACAGTGGCCCGTAGTGGATCTAGGTGCCTGTCCGAGAATTGCACTTCAAACATAAGACCTCTTCAAGACCAATACCCAAGCTTCAACAGTTCCTCAAAAAGTCTTTTTTTGGCCCTAAAAATAATTCGATAAAAGTGCATAGCGCTCACCCCAAACTGTTTGCTTAAACAAGCTACCGGTTTGTCATAAAGATAAAACTCCGTCAACACCACCCTGTCTCTTTCCTGAGTCAGGTTGGCAATGGCCAACTTTACCATCTGTGCCGATTCACCCTTAAGTAGGGTTTGCAAAACATAACAGTGATCATCAGCCATCAATGTCAAACCATCAGTTTCAACGCTGTAGATAAACAATTCGGCATTTCTTTTACGTTTTTTGATATGGGCATAAAGCTGATAACGACACACGCCAATAGCGTAGGCAACCGCCGAATCGAGGTGAATAACCACACCATCCCGGAATTTACGGACCATGACTTCCAATACATCCTGGCGAATGTCCTCGGCGATATTGGGGTCCCAAACTGTTTTTTTGACCAACATATTGAGTTTGGGCATTAAGTATTGGATCAACACAGTTTCAGATGAAATGTCTCCAGTAGACAGCGTTTTTGGCTGAGCGTATTTTTCACAAGCACCAATAGATACCATCACCTGTTGTAAACCTTCGGCCTCAGATAGCATGATTTGTTTCCCCCTCAGTTGAGTAGGGCACCATATTAATCGGTTTAATATTTTGGTCATTAGTCCAAAAACGACAACAATATGCCTATAGATGACACCACAAGGAAACTTGCCTGAATACGACGATTTGACGCTCTAAGACGACATAGACTGTTCGACATGACGACGATATTGACTGGGGGCGACACCAAAACGGACCTTGAAACAGCGTGAAAAATGTGACATTGCCATAAACCCGGACAACTCAAGGGTTTGTGACACCGATTGACCTTTGAGCAGCATTTGCGCGGCTTTATTTAAACGAAATGACCGCAGGTATTCGCTTGGGCTAGTGTCGAGCAGCGCCTTTAATTTACGCTGCAACTGACGTTTTTCCAGATGCATTCGGTTGGCCATATCAACCAAGGCAAACACAGGATCGGCATACTCCTTTTGCAATACCTCCCTAAAATCATTGATAAATTGCTGCTCGCATTCGGGTAACTGCAGTTGCTTGGCGGCAGCGGTATGAGGATCGCAAAAGCTTTTGGCCAATTCATCGCGGATCACCAGTATGTTATTGACTCGCAAACAAAACTCGGCCTCATCAAAGGGTTTGACAATATAATCATCCACCCCCTCACGCAACCCAGCCAACTTGCTGTCACGGCCCCCTTTGGCAGTTAATAGTATGATCGGAATATGGCTAGTGGTGGTTTGCACCCGTAAAGCTTTAGTTAGGGCCAAACCATCCATTAACGGCATCATCACATCGCTGATAATCAAATCTGGCACCTGTTCAATGGCAATATTCAAGCCCTGCTCACCATTTTCGGCCAACAGCAAATGGTAGTCCTGCAATAATTCGCTTAAATAAACCCGCATATCCCATTCATCGTCAATGATCAGAATCGTCCATTTGGCCGTATCTGAACCCACCTCAATGAGTCTGTTGCCTATAACATCAGCCGGTTTGACCTGCCTGAACATCGATTGCTCCAAACAGGCCGGGGACAAATCATCGACTGTGTCCAACACCTCGGGCACACCGCCATTCGCAACACTGACAAACGCCAAGGTAAAGCAACTCCCTATACCTTGTTCACTTTCAAGCGATATTCTCCCACCATGCAATTCAACCAATTCTTTGACCAACGCCAGCCCAATGCCGATACCATGGTGAAACGCAACGTTTTCGTGCTCTTTGTGAAATCGTTCAAACACATCGGCCTGCTGTTCTTTGGCAATACCAATGCCGCTATCTTGGATCTTAAGCACCACCACATCATTTGGTGTTGAGGTCAATTCAATAACTATTCGGCCACCGCTGTCGGTGTAGTTAACCGCATTTGACAGCAGGTTAACCACGATTTTCTCCATCGCTGATGCATCGTAATCAAGCAATAAATCGTCATCAAGCGACAGGCTCAAGTGAAGTTGTTTGTGCGCTATATTGTCGGCAAAACTTCTGACGATTTGACGGATTTGCTCACTCAAACGGTAAGTCCTGCGATGCAATTGGGTCACACCAGACTGCAACCTAGAGATCTCCAAAAATTGGTTAATCAGCCGTAGCAGCCTCGATGCCTGTCTTATCGGTGCATCTAGTTTGTTGGTAATAGCCGAATTGGATTCACTGTTGTAGAGCCGTTTAAGCGGGCCAATGATGAGCGATAATGGGGTGCGAAATTCATGCGAGATGTTCTCAAAAAAATGCTCCTTGGCCTTATCCAGTGCTTTTAATTCAACGACCTGTTGTTCGATGACGTTCTTTTGTTGACGAATATCCACCGTGCGGGCATTGACCTGTTGCTCTAAAGCCAGATTTTTACGTTTTAAGTCTAACATGCGCCAACGAATAAAGACCCAAACCACACTGATAACCAGCAGTACGTAGGCCAAATAAGCCCAATAGGTCATCCACCAAGGTGTTGCAATAAAAAAACTCACAAGTGCTTCTTTGTCGGCCCAAACGCCGTTGGCATTACTGGCGGTCACTCTGAGTTGATAGTCACCGGGATCTAAATTGGTATAACGGGCAAAACGCCTGTGGGCATCTACCTCGGTCCAGCCTTCATCTAGCCCCATCAGCCGATAGCGATAACGATTAGCTTTTGGCGCGAGAAAATGC
>JABSOG010000762.1 GCA_013216025.1 Algicola sp.
TAATGGCGATATCATCACCTTTGAGTTAGTGCGCGAAAACAATAATCGTTACAAAGCGGCTAATGTTCAATTTGCTAGTGAAGCTAAGCGCTTAAATAAACGGCATGAGGCTAAAAGTAACAGTACCTTCGGCGTATATTTTACACTGATCTTTTGTGGTGTTTTATTGGCTTCAATATTTACGGGTAAACTGCCGCTAATTTTTGCAGGCCTATACATATTAATGAGTTTGGTCACATTTATCGCTTATGCTATAGATAAATCCGCAGCACAAAATGGCCGGTGGAGAACGCAGGAAAGTACGCTGCATTTATTAGCTGTTATTGGTGGTTGGCCTGGGGCATTTTTCGCGCAAAATATGTTGAGACACAAATCAAGTAAGCAAACCTTTAAGCATGTTTACAAGGCGACCGTTTTATTAAATTTGGGTGCCTTAGTTTGGTTGCATACAGAAAAAGGTGCGAGTGTTCTAAATAAGGTTATTTCTCTGTTGCCGTAGGCTTGATTCGTGCGTTTTGCAAGATTCAAGTGCTGGTCAAAAGCCATTATTAAACTAGATAAATCTGTCATGGAGGTTGTAAATTGAATCTTCACAGCCCAATCGTTCTTAAATAGAATAATATTGTGAAATAAGCTACTACCCCTTACTTTTAAACCCCAACTTTAATTTTGTCTACAATGTAAAAATGATTCCGCGGAAGCATTTTTGGCGCTGATGAACGCAGCGGTTTTATTATGTTTTTGCAGACGGTGGCTGTCCCTGTGGGAATTTATCAGGCTTTTGTTGGTTGCCGCCGTCTCACGACACTCCCGGCTGCAATTATTAGAGGAGCGAAACGATCAAGGCTTATGTCTTACAGCGCCTTGAATCTTGCTTTTTTTATAAATCACGACTGCGATTCAGGCCCCAATTATTTTCTAACTGTGTTTACTTGAAATAAATGTTCTTTCATGTTCTATTCAAAGGTGCATGGGCATTAAAGTTACAGGCCGTTTTGTTTTCTTAGATCAATCACTGGAGCCATTTTATTAGATGTTGAACTTCATTATTGAGCATCAGTTACTTTCAGGAAGTTTTGGTGCAATAGTTGCGACTTTACTCGGCATCTATTTCGCATACAGGCAGGCTAATGCCGCCGCAAACAAAAGAGTCCCTGCTTTTGTTCTTGATGATTTAGTTCAAAACAAGTTGGCTCATCAGGCTTTCAGAGCACAACAACAACGTTTGGACAAACTGGATAAAAAGCTGTTGGTTAGCGAATTTCAGCGAAACCAAATACACAACAGCCATATTAAAATTATCAATGATTTGGTCAATGGTATGGGAGACTCAAATCAAAAAGATGTTGAGTCGGCATTAGTGGCCATTGCAAAAAATGATAAAGCGCAAATAGCAAAGTTCGTCAATGAATATCTAAATCCACAAAATGAAGCCGAAGTTAAAAGACAAGCACAGCAGTTTAGACAACGTGGATGTTTGTTAAAAGATATTGATGCGGACAAGTCACTTGAAGCCTATTTGCAGGCTGGCGAAATCGACCCTAAAAATCTGGATGGTTTGACGCAAGTAACGTTTCTTTACATGCAATTAAACAGGCTAGAGGAAGCCACAGAGTCAAATGAACGATTACGAAAACTGGCAACAAAACAAAAAAACAACCATATGCATTTTACTGCATTGATAAATGTTGGTGAAATTAACAAACAACAACACAAACTCGATGATGCTACTAGTGCTTTTGAGCAAGCACTACAGCTTGCCAATGATCTTGGCGACGTTTACTTTCAGCAAGCTTGCCATCATTTGTTGGGGCAAGTACACCACCAAGCGGGTCACTGGCAATCAGCGCTTAATTGTTTCGAAAAATCACAAATTATAGACACGTTGTCGGCCGCCAAAATAACTGACTTGGAGTTCGCAAAGTTCATTGGCGCTACTTACGTAAAAGTGGGGCAACCCTTTAAAGCTAGCAGTATCTATTTCAAAGTCATTAATCAACTAAAAATGACCAATAAAAAGAAGACGCTAGCTGTTTTTTATACATTGGTAGGACGAATATTTTTGACCGCAGCGCAATATGAGCAAGCATTAACAGCTTTTCAGAAATCATTGGCTATACATAAATCTTGTCGAATGTATGCTGAAATGCTCAATGACTACGATAATATTGCACAAACGTTTGAAGCCAAGGGCGCGTTGGATTATTCACTCGCCGCGCTGAAAAAAGACCTGACCATTAGGCACGCGTTGAAGGACAATGTTGGCGTTGCAAATAGCTACAACAAGATTGGCCGCGTTCTTCGGCTTAAAGGTGAGCACAACAAAGCCTTATCTATGCACAAACAAGCTGCTGCGCTATTTCAAGCAACGGGTGATAAAACGGGGCTGGCAATTTCACTTAATTACACAGGTGACGTATGGCGTGAGAAAAATAACGAAAATGAATTTTTGCAATTTTATAATAAAGCGCTGGCAATAAGTGAAAACTTGGAGGACCGTCAAGCAGTTGCTGATGTATATTCTAAAATAGGCCGGGCGTATTTACATGTAAACAAGCCTGCACAGGCCGAGGAAGCGATCCAAAAATCTGTTAGCGACAGCACGCTGGGTATGAGTGGCATGCAATTTTATCAGTTGGGCGAACTGTATTTTGCTCAAGGACGATTTGAAGATGGAAAAAGCTATGTTTTACAGGCCATCGAATACTTTGTAAAACTTGACGATTTTGCACAGCTTGCGTTGTGCTATAAATTATTGATAGCTCAAATGGGCGAAAATGTTCCTGTAGACTATGTCAATAATGCAGCAGATTACCTAGATAAAATCGGAAAGTGTAGCGAAGCTACTATTTTCAGGAAAACATTAGATTCTAAACAGGACGGAAAGTTAGCACAGGGGGTCTTTGGCGGTTCAAGCAATGGTGAAGAAAAAACTCTTGAATGCTTGGATGAACCAGATGACGATAGTCTTGATGGCATGATCGCACAAAGAGACCTTGACATGCTCGGCGGTGATGATGATCTGCTCGGCAGTGATGATGATCTGCTCGGCAGTGATGATGATCTGCTCGGCCTCCGTGATGACATACTCGGTGATGACGATGATGACATACTCGTTGATGACGATGATGACATACTTGTTGATGACGATGATTTTGAAATAGAGTTCACCCTCCCTCAATAAAACCGGGTTGTGAAGCTTTGTTCTCACTTTAACATTAGGAAAATAATATAAAGCGATGAACGCTAGGACAATCGCAATCTAAAATTGATTAAGCATCGCTCAATAGTGTTGCCATCATTTGAGCCTTGATTACCTAGACCCCTTATATCACAACCCCCTCCAACCATTGGTATTTCTCTATCACTTTTAAGTTTTTTGCTTTTTCTTTTCCCCTTTCTTTCCTCCGCCTCGCTGTGCCCCCATGGCCAGATCTTTTAATCTTTTGCCCTTTTAACCCACCCCCGGGTAAGGTATCCTATGGGGCTTTTGTCAGCACCGGGTTACAGCCCTTTGTTACAAGCAAAAATCACCAGAGAAACCACATTCAACACAGGATAGGCCGTCCCACCATGACCGAGCAGCAGCAAGCCTCCGAACAGGGCACACAAAACAGCTACAATCACCAGCAAATCGAAGCCAAAGTACAGCAATTCTGGGCTGAGCAAAATACTTTTAAGGCGACCGAACAGCCTGATAAAGAAAAATTCTACTGTTTGTCGATGTTCCCCTATCCTAGTGGTCGACTCCACATTGGTCACGTACGCAACTATACCCTTAGCGATGTGATCGCGCGCTTTCAACGCCTAAACGGCAAAAACGTACTCCACCCCATGGGTTGGGATGCCTTTGGTCTGCCTGCCGAAAACGCCGCAATTAAAAACAAAACCGCACCGGCCAAGTGGACTTACGAAAACATTGCCTACATGCGTAATCAACTTAAAAGCCTCGGTTTTGGTTTTGACTGGGATCGCGAATTCGCCACCTGTGACAAAGAATATTACAAGTGGGAGCAATGGTTTTTCACCCAGTTGTTCGAAAAAGGCATCGTTTACAAAAAAATGGCCTCAGTTAACTGGGATCCGGTTGACCAAACCGTATTGGCCAACGAACAAGTCATTGACGGTCGCGGCTGGCGCTCAGGTGCCATCGTAGAGAAAAAAGAAATTCCTCAGTGGTTTCTCAAAATCACCGATTACGCCGAAGAACTGCTGGCCGATTTAGACCAGTTAGACGAATGGCCAGAGCAAGTTAAAACCATGCAGCGCAACTGGATTGGTCGCTCTGAAGGTGTTGAAATGCGCTTTGAAATACAAGATAGCGACGAATCATTCGACATTTACACCACCCGCCCAGACACCTTAATGGGCGTGACCTACA
>JABSOG010000763.1 GCA_013216025.1 Algicola sp.
CTTTACCCAAATGGCATTAGGTAAAGTCAGAACTCGTGAAATTTTGAACAGGCAAATCTGGATAAGAGATAACCCCGACGATCAACGCGTTTCACAGTGGACGCATGAAATAAGCGAACTGAATGATATCGCCATCGCGTACCTTGGCGATGAAAGCGTATTACAGCGCAATGGTGATTCACAAATCATTGCTCATTACAAAACCGACAGAAAAGTGGCATTGAACCAAGTCGGCGAAGTAAACCAAAGCGCTACATTGCTTGATCTTTTGACCCGAATATTACACACCTCATTCGACAACAACCAATTAACCTTTGACCAGTTATCTGCAGGACATTCGGCCTTTTTGCATATTATGATTGACTTGTTTGTACGAACTGAGCAAATCAGAAAAGCGCTTGAAGACAACACTTTCAATCCGGCCGGAATTGTCATAATAGACGAGCCAGAAATTCATCTTCATTTGTCGGTGCAATCTCAAATATTGCCACTTTTAAGCCAGCAGTTTCCCAATATTCAATTTATCGTCGCCACCCACTCTCCGGCGATTATTGCTAGTTTAGAAAATGCCGTTGTTTATGACGTAGGCACCAAAAAAGAAGTGTCAGACTGAGTGATTGACAGCTCGGTCAATTCAACTTAATCTGGGCGCCAAGTACCCCAATATTAATGTCAGCAGCCCTCTGCCCCAGCGAAAAATAACAGGAACTCCCCATGCCAGCCCCCATTCTAAACCAGCGCGATCTCGACTTTTTTCTGTACGAAGTATTCGACGTCACTAAACTCACCGAACGCGAGCGTTATGCTGATCACAACCGCGAGACTTTTGATGGGGCTATCGAAACCGCCAAAACCATCGCCGAAAAAGTCTTTATGCCGATTCGTCACAAGGTCGATGCCAACGAGCCGACATTTGATGGTGAGCAGGTGCATCTTATTCCCGAGATAAAACCCGCGCTTGATGCGGTGTTTGAGGCCGGATTGTCGGCACCTACCACCGATTACGAAGTTGGCGGAATGCAATTACCGCCCATTGTGGCCAGTATCGCCAACGCCTATTTGACCGCCGTGGCTGGCATGACCATTGGGTATGTCAGTCTCACTCACGCCAACTGTAATTTGATTGAAGCCCACGGCAGCAAAGCACAAATCGACCGCTGGGTTACACCGATGCGTGAAGGCCGTTTTGCTGGCACCATGGCGATGACCGAACCCGGTGCGGGCTCGGGTTTGGCCGATTTAACCACCACCGCCGAACGTCAAGACGATGGCAGTTATCGCATCAGCGGCAACAAGATTTTTATCTCGGGCGGTGACCATTCACTCAACGACAATATTATTCATTTGGTGCTGGCCCGAGTCAAAGGGGCACCCAAAGGCATTAGGGGCATTTCGTTGTTTATCGTGCCCAAATTATTGGTTGATGGCACCCGTAATGATGTCGCCTTGTCTGGGCTTTTTCATAAAATGGGTGGGCGCGGACATACCTCATGCGCACTCAATTTTGGCGAAAATGGCGGTGCAATTGGCGAGTTGGTCGGCGAAGAACACAAAGGCTTGTCGTACATGTTCCACATGATGAACGAAGCACGAATTATGGTCGGTATGATGGCCGCCACAACAGCGCTGACCGGGTATCAATATTCACTAGATTATGCCAAAGAACGCCCGCAAGGTCGGTTATTGTCGTGTAAAGACCCGGCAGCTGCACCAGTAAACATCATCGAACATCCAGACGTTAAACGGATGCTCTTAACTCAAAAAGCCTACGGCGAAGGCGCGTTTGCTTTATGTTTGTTCGCACTACAATTGTCAGACGACGAAAAAACAGCACCAACACCCGAGCAACGCGAACAAGCCCACACCTTGCTTGATTTTTTGACCCCAATCATCAAAAGCTGGCCATCAGAATATGGTCCCAAAGCCAATGATTTGGCCATTCAGGTGCTGGGCGGCCACGGTTATATCAACGAACATCCGGTCGAAATGTTCTTTCGCGACAACCGCCTTAACGCCATTCACGAAGGTACCACTGGCATTCAATCGCTCGATTTGTTGGGCCGCAAAGTGCCGATGAATGATTTTGCCGGATACACTGCCACCTTAAAGGCCATGCTGCAAACCTGCAAATTGGCGGCGACCGATGAACAGTTGGCATCAAACGCTGTCGAACTGGGTGCGGCGGTTCATCGTTTGAAAGAAACCACAACCCAGGTGTTAACAGCAACCAAAAGCCAAAATATCGATTTGGTGTTTTCTAACTCTGTTTGTTATCTCGAAATGTTCGGTCATGTTGTCATTGCCTGGATGTGGTTAAAACAAGGCATAGTGGCCAATAATGCGCTAAAAGAATCGCCTCACGAGGACGATGTGAAATTCTATAAAGGCAAATTACAGGCATTACGCTTCTTTTTTAATGTAGAACTGCCAAAAACCGAACATTGGGCACGTTTGGTCAGCACTGTTGATAGCAGCAGCTTTGATATGCAAAACGACTGGTTTTAGATGATAACAGCACAAACACCTAGACTAGAATTACGCCAATTCAGCCTTGACGACGTCGATGGATTTTTTGAGCTTAATCAAGACGAAGAAGTGATTCGTTTCACCGGCGACCGAGCATTTAAAGACAAGGCAGAGGTCGCCGATTTTATCAACGCCTATGACCAATACGACCAACACGGCGTTGGCCGCTGGTCGGTGTATCTACGTGAAACTAGCGAATATATTGGTTTCAGCGGTTTAAAGTACGACCCAGTCAAGCAAGAACTAGACATAGGCTTTCGGTTTATCCGCAAACACTGGGGCAAAGGTTACGCCACCGAATCGGCCATTGCCGCGCTGCAAATCGGTTTTGAACAGTTTAAAGCCGACAAAATTGTTGGCCGCTGCATGGCGGATAATCTTGGTTCTCATTCGGTGCTTAAAAAGCTAGGGATGAAGCTGGCTTTTGAGTTTGTTGAGGGTGGGGTGCGGTGGCAGCAGTACGAGTTGCGAGTTGCGGGTTGAGGATTGGCAGAAAACATTCCAATAAAACACTCCGTAAGGTGCGCTGTGCGCACCATCGAATTATCGTTTATTAGAAACTCACCCTAACCCCAGTAACAAACCGGCGACCATCGGCATAAACGCCGGTCAACGCTTGTTCAACACCCTTTTGCTGGTAGCTAAAAGTTTGCTCGTCGGTCAGGTTTATTCCTTCTAACACCAAAGTCACATTTTCTGTCAGGTTGTAACTGAAGTTCGCATCGACTTGACCATAATCATCGATGTATCCCGGCCAGCCTCTGCCCGTGTCGTAACCCGTGCGGAAGTTGTATGATACTCGGCCGCTGAAATCGTCGTTTTCAAAATACGTGCTCAGGTTGACCGTGTGCTTAGAGTTGCCAGGAATGGTGATGTCGTTACCCTGCTCGTCTTTTGCTTCGCCATCGACGTAGGTGTAGTTGGCGACGATGCCAAACCCTTCATAAATGTCTTGCTGGTAACCCAATTCGATGCCCTGAATCGTGCCGCCTTTGCCGTTGACTGGACGGTTGATCAAAATCTCTACCCCTTCGTGCGTTTCAAGCGCTGCCGTGGTGTCGATAAATGACTGAATGTCTTTGTGGAAAAACGCCGCCGAGAATATACCCGCTTCGTTGAAATACCATTCCACGCTAACATCAAACTGAGTGGCGCGGTAAGGGTCGATATTGGCATTGCCGCCAGTGCCAGTTTGGGTTTCGAGGTTATATGACGTTGACGCTGTCATGTCGGCGTAATCAGGGCGAGACATAACTCGCGCTGCGCTGAATCGCATCGCCACATCATCAGTCATATCCATCACCAAGTTGAGGCTGGGCAAAATGTCGAAGTAGTCTGAGTCTTTTTGCGTCCAAACCTCAGCGCCACTGGCACCGATATAAGCTGACGACTGCGCGTTGGTTTGCACCAATCGTACACCGATGTTACCGCGCAAGCCTTCTACGTCGATGTCGGCTTTGATGTAACCGGCAAAAATCTGCTCGTTTACGTCAAATGTGCTGGCCTTCAATACTCGGTAGTCCCAGCCTAGCGCATCGCCAAGCTCACGAATTTTGTCGACATCAGTAATCGCGTAGTTGTCTAAAGTGCCGTCAGAGCCTTGGTTTGACAAAAAGTCAGAGGGCATTGGTCGAGAATAATCGGCCAAATTCCAGCCTAAATCGGTGCGGGCATCGGTGGTGTGTTTGATGTTAAAACGGGTGTGGTCGCGGTATTTTACCCCCACCTGAATGGTGCTAAATACCGGCATGTCGATTTCGCGTTCAAAATCGCCTTGCAGGTAATGCTCGTCATCTTTGGCGTAGTTTTTGTCGTAACGTAAAAAGTCTAAGTTCCACTGTGCACCGTCTGCT
>JABSOG010000764.1 GCA_013216025.1 Algicola sp.
CGAATAACACTTTAACTGACCAACCATCGGAGACAATATGGTGGATATTGAGCAACAACACATGTTGAGTTTCACTGAGCTTAAGCAACGTTTGCTTCATCAACTTGCCCGCTGACAAGTCAAAAAGATACTGACCATGTTGCTTGGCATAATGTTCGATTTGGTCTTTTGATTGGAGCTCGACCACAGGTAAGTCAACCGTATAAGGCTGATTGATGGCTTGCAGCGGCTGGCCGTCAACGGCAAAAAAGCGGGTGCGCAGGCTCTCGTGGCGAGCGATGACGGTATTAAAACAAGACTTAAGGGTGTCGACATTAAGTTTGCCGTCAAAAGTAATGGTACCGACATTGTTGTAGCTGCAATCAACGCCCTGCTCAAACTGGTCGGTAAACCATACGCGTTCTTGTTGCGAAGACAAACAATAACCCGACTGGCTGCGCTCAACTAGGCTTATGGGGGCGCTTTTTGCTGGTTTGTTATTCAGTGTTTGTAGAAATTCAAGCAGTTCGCTTTTGTTGGACTTTATTGCCTGCTGCAAACTAAGCGGCATTTTGTAGTTTTCACTGGGCATATGACAGAGCAAACGATCACCTGCGACTTCGAGCCGCACTTTTTGCTTTTTGAGGGTATTCACTAATTGTAAAACGTTCATCTTTGTCGCTCCCACGGTTACTGTTTCAAAATCGAACAGTCACCAGCACGCAATGATGCTTGGGACAACACGCAGGGTCCAACGTTGATCTACAAGTCCTTTTGCCAAATCTGCCATGGCTACTGTTCAATCAATTTTGGCAGCGCAAGGGCGCCGCCTAAGGGTACCCGATTTAGTTACGGGATATCCAAAAATGCCCCGTATAATCTCAAAGCAGACAGTGATAGTAAAGCCCTTGAGAAGGCCAAACCTCACAATTTGGTAACAAAAGTATACAAATGGGACTTATTTGGTTAATTAGCGATCAGAGGGTATTTATTCAGGGGAGGATTTGGGGGATTTTGGTGTATCGGTCATCGTTGTGAATGGTTTAATCGTTGTTGGCGTGCCATTCGTCGATTAATGGTTGGACCTTTTCTATGCCGCCCATTTTTTCTATCATTTGAGCCAAGTTAACTGTTGTTGTTTTGAAACGGGGGTGATTGGTGCCCAATGATTGTTCCACTATTACTAGCGTCCTCAAATATAAAGGCAGTGCTTTTTCATACTCATCCATTGATTCATGCAAATGCGCCAGATTGTTCAGTGTGGTGGCGACATCCGGGTGCTTGGGGCCAAGGTTTTTTTCTTTGATGGCTAACGCACGTTGCAGTAAAGGAAACGATTTTTGATGTTCGCGCTGTGCATTATACAACATTGCCAAATTATTCAATGCGGTGGCAACTTTTGGGTCTTCAGTACCAAGCGTTGTTTCCAGGATTTTAATTGTCCGTTCATACAAAAGTAAGGCTTTTGCATACTCGCCCAACTCTTCATATAGTATTGCTAAGTTATTCAGTGTGATTGCGACTTCCGGGGATTTATCGCCAAAGAGACTTTCTTTAATATGCAATGCCCGTTTAAACAAAGGCAAAGCCTGTTTAAACTCCCCCAGTAAACGATATTGCTCCGCCAAATTATTTAGTATTTTTGCTACATCAGGGTGGTCGGGGCCAAGGTTTTTTTCGATGATTTTCAATTGTTGTTGAAGCAAAGGCAAAGTTTTTTCATATTGCCCTTGAGCTCTATAAATGCAGGCAAGGTTAAATATCAGATAAGGCGTACAGCTAGCCTTATCGTTAAAAATCTCCACTAATACTACGAGTTGCGCGATGTAATTTGACTTTTCTATCCAATGTTCTGAAGCAGCAGGCTGTATTGCATGAAGAAAGCAGCTGGCAAACTCCTCTAGGTATGCTTGATTCAACTCAATCTGAACTTTAACGACATGCGCAATAACAGGATGCATCACAAAGTGCATATCAACACGTTGCAACCAGCCTTTTTTACTTAAACTGACCAATAACTCAGGCTCATCCAAACCTAACCAAACCATCAATTCGTCGCGGCAATGGTATTGCTGACAAGGCAATACAGCCAGAGTCCTTAAAATATCCTTTTCATCTTGTTGCAAATTGGCCAATTGAAACAGCTTACTTAAATGCTCGTGTAACTGCATCTGCCGGTTTTGTTGTTGCGTCACCCCACTGTGGTCGGCAGTGACGGACACACCCGCTTTTAAACTCAAATCAAACCCAGTGGCTTTCACCGCTTGGTATAGTGACTGCACATCCAACATGCCATCACGGGCAGTTTTGGCCAGTAATTCAATGGTTAAAGTGTGTTGCCCAGCCAGTTCAATTAAAGCATCAAGAGTTTGCAGATCTGCTTTGGCGACTGTCATAGAGTAATGTCGTTTGAACAACTCAACACATTGCGCCACGGGTAAAACATCAATGTTGTAGGTCGTATCAAACTCGGCCAGAGGTTCGCGCGATGTGGCAATCAAATGCCAGTTAAGTCGTTTGAGTTGATGTAAAACAGCGGTGTTACTGTCGTTTTTTTCCAGATTATCAAGCAATAACAACGAAGGCCGTGGCTGTTGATTCAGGGTTTCGATTAGCTGGGGCAGCCAGTCGGCTTGTTTGATATCAATATTAAATTTGGGGGCAACAATCGTTTGTAGCTCATTTTCGATACCACTTTGGCCATTAAGCCAAATCACGATATGCGCCGGATTGGTGGCATGATGGGCCAGTTCACGACAAATCGCTGTTTTGCCCACGCCACCCATGCCATTAACCAGCACATGGCTACTGCCTTGTTTGTTGTTAAGTGCGCTAAGCAGCTGATTAAGAATTTCGCTGCGACCTACCAGTGTTGGTGCTTGTTCCGGCAGGTTTATGACTTTTTTGTAGTGTTTGGCTCCGCGCTTTCGCTTGCACCATGATAATGCACATGACTTTCATGATAATCACCAGCGGCCATACGAGTGTCTTTACTGTGATTCACGGTTTGGTTGACAGTGTGGTTAGTCGAGACTGCAATTTGCAGCAATTGGCTTAAAGCCGGGTCACTGAATATACGCTGTTGATATTGGGTTTTGTCTTCAGATTGGTCATACCCTAGACTTTCAACCCGATTGGCAATCTGGCCAAGGGTTTGCTCGTCGACTTGCCAAGACGGCAACTGTTCTTTGCTTTTGTCTTTGATCAAACCAATCAAGTTTTTGGTGCCATATTTTACTGCGTCATAAAAAATGCCGCCAAGGATCGCCATTGCTGCCGCTTCTATCATTGGGTTTTTCCAAGGTGTGGTATTCAGGTAATATAATTGTCCGTGATAATAATACACTTTATTTACGCTGGCAACGCCAAATATTAAACTGACTCGTGGGGGGAATCCCGTCTGCCTTAGCTATGAACAAAGGGATCAAGCACCCCATGACTCCTGAACAAACGCACCAATATTACGGCTGACCTTGTCAAATTCAACGCCCAAAAGCACAATATTTTTACCGCAACTCTGGTATTTTTCTGCGTACTTTTTGTCATGAATTTGCTTTAATGCGGCATCGCAGGTGTCGTTGAGTTTGAACTCTATAATGTATAGGGTTTGTTCAGTATGCAGTACACAGTCGATGCGGCCTATGTTGGTGTGAACCTCAGCTTCAATGTCCAACCCTATCAAGCTAAAAATAGCGTAAAACAGCGAATGGTAGTATTTTTCTAAATCGATATGCAGGTCATACGGAATATTTGCGAAAAACTCTCTAAGCGTATTGAAAAACTTATCCAGATCGCCTGCGACTAAAAACTGTACCAACCGACTAATATATGTCCGACCTTCGCCTTTGTCCAAATAACCATAACGGGTTGCCACCGAATCATAGAAGGACTTTTTAACCTCGTAATTTGGAAAGTCCAGCGTATACAGGGGATCATTATAACGCTTGATGGTCAGGTAACCGGTTTGAACAAAAACCGATTGAACGGACATTTCTTCAGGTTCAGAGGCTTCAAAAGCTTCTTCGCCAATCTCAAACTCAGTCAGTTTTTTTAATTCGTATTGTTTGCTTTGCAGCAGATTCAGCAAAAATGTCGGTGTGCCGGTAGCAAACCAATAGTTTTTAAATTTTTGTTTGGTAAAAAGACTCAACAGTGAATAAGGGTTATAGACACTGGGGGCGTCCTCTTCAAAGTAATATCCATTATACCAAATTTTGATTTTATCCAATAATGCTGGTCTATCGAGTTGTTCAACAGCTTTCAGTTGCTCAATCGATGCTGCGAAATAACTTTCAAGTTCTTGCTGAGTAACACCACATAGGGTGGCATATTGTCTGTCCATTGAAATATCAGTCAAGCTGTTCATGCCAGAGAAAATAGAGACTTTGGCAAATTT
>JABSOG010000765.1 GCA_013216025.1 Algicola sp.
GGAAAGATTCATATGCCAGGTTTGTCCGGCCAAATCAAAGTTCAGTTTTAGATGGTTGGCATCCAGATGTAGGCTCAATTCTGCTTGACCGGTATTGCTCGCAAAAGGCATGGATTCGTTGTTCTCATAGAGTTCATACAAGAACATATCGGATTGACTTAAACCCAGAGCATCGTTGATCATTTGTCTGGCCAGAAATACGCCAGTGGCATAACCGAGTAATGGTTTGTTGTCGCCGCTTTTTGGGTTTGTCGACAAACCATAGACCGGCATAAACAACAGATAACCGGGTTCAGCCACTTCTGACTGCACCAAACGAATGATTGGGGTGGCCATAACTTGGTGGGGGCGATGTCCGGTTGAAAGCACTGATTTTCTTTTGGGATTTGAATAAACGTTAAAACCGATGGCGGCCTCATTACCCTGTTCGGGGCTGATTAACTGCACCACCACTATCGGATCGCTGTCATTGAGGGGTTTGCCCTTAATACGCATCTTTTTGTTATAGATAGTGGAGAGCTTTTGTTCAAAAACCTTTGTTTGTGCCTGACTTATCTGTGGATTCCACGACATGGCCTTGATATTGGGTTGATCTTTCATCAAGTCACTGACAAATTCGCCAAATTGGCGGCGATTGACATTCGGATTGACTTGCACAAAGCTGCTCAATAACTGGATTTGGTTGAGACTGGTATTAAGTTGGCGGTAGAGGCCACTTTCAACGACTTTCAATTCTCGCTTGGCCAATACTTGAGCATTGTGATAACTGTTTTGCGAAAAAAATAGGGTGGTTAGAGTGACTGATGTAAACAACAATCCGGCGGCAGACAATACCAGTAGGTGGGCTTTGCGTTCCTTTGAGTATTGCATGTCAATTAGACTGAGCAGCAATGGTGTCGTAATCAACACGCCCAAAGAATCACCGAGCCACCAATACAACACATTATTCCAATGGTTTTCGACACTGTAACTGCTGTTGTACAGGCTTAGCGCCTGCACACCGATATTGGGAGAGATCAGGTTGACGATAATGCCGACGATAAAAATAAAACCAATTGCGCGTTGATCTGAGCGTAAATACAAGGGGTCGCCCAGCCAGTTTCTCATTAGAAAACTACCTACCGCCGCTTGAAGGGTTGCGCCAAAAGCAATCATACTGACTTCAAGACCCAGATCAGAAGCCATATCAATGAATTGTACGCTATCATGGGTTTGAAGATTGAAGGCTATTGAGGCAAAAAAGACCGCAGGAAAGAAACGCCACCACCAAAGATAACAACCGACGAGGGCAAACCCTGCAGGTGCCCAAATAGCAACCACTTGGGATTGGGCGGACATACCTGATAGCAGTTGACCACTGAAAAAGTAACCTAGTGCTAGAGCTAGGTATAACCACAAGGAGTGTTGTTCAGATAAATGCTGGTTTGATAAAGGCTTCATTAAACATCGCGCTTGTCGGTCGAAAGTGATAGAAAACTTGTCTTTTAGTTTAGGCTAAAAATGACCGTAGAACAGCAAGATATAACCAGAATATTGTTTTTGGCAGCAATGGTTTATACCGGTTTTCTGTAATTTACCTGCTAATACCCGCAATGTGTCGGTATTGTGACTATAATTAACCTATTCGTAACTTGCAGTAGAAAAATCGTGTCATGAATTTTTTATATCGTTTTTGTATCACTTGTAGTGTCTTCTGGGCTTTGTTTGGCCCAGCCCACGCAGAAACTTTTACTGTTATAGCCTATCAGAATGCCAATCCGCCTAACAACATCAGAAACTTGGATCATATCAACAGTCACAGTGGTATTTTTGTCGATCTTTTTGCCCGTATTGAACAGCTCAGTAGTGACAAGTTTGAGTTCAGGTTTTACCCGGTCTCTAGGGCACTAAGAGAGTTTGATCAGGGCTTAGTGGATATTGAACCAGGCATTCATCCGTCTTGGCGTCAACATCGTAAACAACCCGGGCTATATTCCATCGAATACGCCAAGTCAACCGAAGTGTTTCTATTCAACCAGGGTAAAAGGGTCTCGATCAAAAAACCGATATACCTCAGTGGTAAAACCTTGGGTGTTGTCAGGGGTTATGTCTATCCGATATTGACTCAGGCTTTTGAGAGTGGGTTGATTAAACGGGTAGACAATGTGTCAGAGTTTTTTCTGCTCAAACAACTGGCGGCAAATCGTTATGACCAAATATTAATTGGTTATGATACCGCGCTGTATTACATGAAACGAGAGCCGAAGTACAAGCACTTTGAGGTCGGTGATGTGGTGAGTGAGTTGACGGTTCACATGCGGATTCACCCAAGTAAGGCTTATTTGCTCGAACGGCTTAATCCGGCTTTACAGCAGATGGTGGCCAACGGGGATGTAGAGCGGATTTATGCGAAGTATCGATGAGGGGTTAAAAGGATACGCCGCGAAGTAGCGTATCCAAAGGGGGTTGAGCACAAGACCTCGCCCCATCCTCCGGGTGAGATTTTAACGAATTTTTTGGTGTCCGCCTCGCGGAGTACAACCCCCAGAACAACACTCACCATCAAAAAAGGCGTTACCCCAAGGTAACGCCTTTCAAAAATTCTGTAGTCCTGCCAACGCAGGACCAATATCGCATGTATTTACAAAACTACGATGTCTTCAGCTTGAGGACCTATTTACCCCTTAATTAGAGGTGTCGGACTCTGAGTGCGCATCAACTTCGAATTAACCGAACCCGAAAAGATCGACCTTTCAACTTGCCATCGGTCAACTTTTTGAACGCAGCCTTTGCGGCACTACGGCCAACCGCAACATAAGCGCACTGGGCAAAAAGTTGAATTTTGCCTACCTGTTGACCATCAATACCGTCTTCTCCGGTCAGGGCGCCAAGAATATCACCAGGTCGAATTTTTTGCTTTTTGCCGCCATCTATCTGTAAAGTCACCATGGTCGGTTTAGGTACTTGTTGATTGAGTACTTCCGTAGAAGGCAGAGGCAGGCCTGTTATGGTTCTACCCAAATAATCTTCAAGTAGTGCAATCTTATGATGTTCTTTTTCACTGAACAAAGACAAAGCCAGCCCCTTGTTGCCTGCTCGTCCGGTTCGACCTATGCGATGAATATGAATGTCGACTTCCCGGGCAATATGGTAGTTGATCACCGCATCAAGTGCTTCAATATCAAGTCCACGGGCGGCTACATCGGTTGCGACCAAAACCGAAGCACTTTTGTTCGAAAAGCGTACTAGGGTTTCATCCCGATCCCGCTGTTCTAGGTCTCCATGTAGAGCAAGGGCGCCAAAACCGTAGCTTGCAAGCTCATCGGCCAATTCTTGGGTTTCGCGTTTGGTGTTGCAAAAGATGACTGCTGAGGATGGCTTATGCTCTAATAACAGCAGGCGCACGGCTTGTGTTCTTTGGTCGTTGTCATCAACGTGATAAAAACGTTGGGTGATACTGCTATTGTCATGGGTGGCGTCCACTTTTACGATTTGTGGATTGGTCATGATGGATTTTGCAACAGACTGGATTTGATTGGCAAATGTGGCGCTGAACAACAAGGTTTGTCTCTGTTTCGGCGTTCGGTCAATAATCGCATCAATCGCCGCCTCAAATCCCATGTCGAGCATTCGGTCAGCTTCATCGAGCACCAAAGTTTCTACATCATCGAGCTTAAGTGTGCCTTTGCCCAAATGGTCTTCAATGCGCCCCGGCGTGCCGACAATAATATGGGCACCGTGTTCAAGCGAACCAACCTGAGGACCAAATGGCATACCACCGCACAAAGTCAGTACCTTTACATTGTGGGTGGTTCTGGCTAATTTGCGGATATCTTTGGCGACCTGATCGGCCAATTCGCGGGTTGGGCATAAAACCAACGCCTGAATTCGAAAGCGTTTAACCGCCAATTTGGCCAGTAAACCCAGTCCAAATGCGGCGGTTTTACCTGAACCCGTTTTGCCTTGGGCAATTACATCGTCACCCTTTAAGATCAGCGGCAAACTCATGGCTTGAATCGGTGTCATGGCCTGATAACCCAGGTCATCAAGATTGGTCAATAATTCGCTGGGCAGTGGCAGCGTTGAAAAGGCAGTTTGGCTCACGATGAATGTCCTGTTTGGTTGGGGTGAGCACGGATGGGCTACCCGGCGCGTATGATCCCCTAAAAAGACAGTAAATTCAAATATCAACGCAATCGATCGCCAATTAATTTGTTGAAGGTAACTAACTTCTTCTAATCTTTTAATTAGTGTTGTTAATACAGATTGGAATCTCAATTGCCAAATAAACGCAATAGCATGAGTACGCCAAATGAAGTGGTGGCATGTTTTGTTGAACTGTCATCCAACAAAGAACGAGTCACCCTAGAACAGAGCGTGGTGAAAACGCTG
>JABSOG010000766.1 GCA_013216025.1 Algicola sp.
ATTTGCCTGGCGGCCGATGGGCCAATCGCCAAAAAACCGCACAATATGAGCTATGAAGAAGCGGCGGTGATACCAACCGGCGGCATAAACGCCTTGCACTTTTTACAAAAAGGCAGTATTCAACCGGGCGAAAAGGTCCTTATCAACGGCGCAGCAGGCAGCATAGGCACCATAGCTGTTCAAATAGCCAAATCAATGGGCGCAGAGGTAACGGTGGTCGACAGCACCGATAAACTGCCGATGCTGCAAAGCATAGGCGCAGATCACGTAATAGATTACACCAAGCAAGATTTCACCAAAAACGGCCAAATGTACGACGTAATATTCGACGTAGTAGGAAAAAGCCCCTACGGCCCCAGCCTGAAATCGCTAAACCCCAAAGGCCGCTATCTGTTGGGTAACACCAAATTTCCGCAAATGTTGCGAAGCGCCTGGACCAACAGAACCGGCGATAAAAAGGTTACTTTTGCTTTCGCTGAGCCCACCACCGAAAAACTCAATGCCCTAACAACCCTTATTGAAGCAGGCAAAGTCAAAGCCGTTATCGACAGGCGTTACACCCTCGAACAAATGGTCGAGGCCCATCGTTATGTCGATTCAGGGCAAAAGACTGGGCATGTAGTTGTTAGTGTTGGGCATGGTGGGGTAGGGGCAGGTGGATAGGTTTTTTTGTGAAGGGGGCGTGTTCGGGTCATCTTTTGGAGCAGACGAGTGATATAGTTTTTACTTCTATGGCGCTTAACTAGTGGCCGGGGTCAGGTCTTGAATCTTGAGTGGCCGGGGTCAGGTCTTGAATCTTGCATTGACAAGTAATTCATTGATTTTAAGCAAATCAAACAACAATATTTTCAGTGAACTTTGATACCATTACCGCTTTATTTGTTTAAATGCTCTTTCTGGCCAACCTGTTTCCCATTATTTCAAGCTAACATAAATCACCTCATAATTAAAAAATCAAACAATCGTTACTTCTCCAAAGTTCACATCTATGTTAACCTTTGAAAATGAAGACGATAGATTTCTATACAACTGTTGACGGTAAATGTCCCATTACTGATTTTCTTGATTCACTAAGCAGCAAACAGGCTCAAAAGGTTGCCGAGCAACGTCGTAAAGACTACTTATTAAGGAATAAACGATGAGTGATTTTCAAAAATATCTGACTAAACGATTGAATACAGATGCCCAATTCGCTGAAAACTACAACGAAGGCTATCAAGCATTTAAGTTTGGGGTTGTTTTAAAAGAAGCACGAAAAGAAGCTGGTTTAACTCAGCTTGATGTCGCTGACAAACTCCATACTCAGAAAAGCGCCATATCTCGAATAGAAAATCACTCCGAAGATGTTAAGCTTTCAACGCTCGAACGTTTCGCGTCTGCTTTAGGCAAAAAGCTTGAAATTACCCTCGTTTAATTGTATTAGAAAATGTATGCTGTGCCTACTTTGTGGGCTCTATGGCAACATGGATTTCTATATCGCTTCGACAAATTGATCAAGGATACCCCAAAGCGATATGGTGTATTGAATGTTTAGCCAAAACTAGGCTGAAAATTCGCTTGCAAGATGAAACACTGTGGGTGATTCAAATGCAATTGGGGTAATTGTTTACACGCTCCAAAAAGACAATCAGTGAACATATCAATAATATTTTCAGTGAACTTGCTACAATTGCAACTTTATTTGTTTAAATGCACGATTCAAGACCTCGCGCCCTTACCAGTCTTTCGTACTTTAGTTGATGAGTATCAATTATATGGATTTTTATAATGCGCTTACTAACCTTTTTACTGATATTTCTATCTTCCTATACAAACGCAAACGCAAACGCAAATGATGATTTTCAGTTAATTTTCAATAAAATCATGACGACATGTATAGAAAAATCATATCCAACATGCAAACAAAAGCTGAAAGGTACTCCTCAAACGCAGCAATTTATTATAGATACTTTGAAGTTGATGGCTCTTAATAAGGATTTTACTGGTTTATATTCTGCTGCATATGGTGAAAAAGCGCTTCATGAGTTTAATGAGGCGTTTAAGGTTACCACCACTTTCATAAACTTAAGTGAATATAGTTTAAATTCAGCGAGTCATAAACGATTTACATTTAAGGATGTTGAAGGGAATTTATTTGTATTTGAGAATACAACACAAGGTTGGAAATTGAATGTTGATGTCTCTTTATTAAATATCGTTAATAAAGATGCAAAGCAATTAGTTCAATTGTCTATTGGTGCGTACTCATCATTAATTTCTATGATGAAATCTTCAACTTCAGTAGATGAGGTTTTCAAGCTAGGGGGCAGATATTTTGCGGTTGCAATATACAATTATTCGGGCGTTGAAACTAAACAGAAGTTAGATAAAATATTCGCAACGAAAAATATCGATGCGGAAAAATTAAAGCAAGATATGCACTTATTTTATCAACAACAGAGTCAATAATTATCTGACTACTGAAATTGAAATGCTGACATTGTAAGGCATGGTGGCGCAACTGCGACAGCCCATCACCGTTTTAAAACAAAATCTTTACAGTCACCAAAAACCATATAAGTCACTCACCATAAACAAAAATATGACGTTGATATTGTTGCCGCAAAGGCGCACTTGGTGGCTTTGAAAAATAATGGGTTGCAATTTTCAGACTTCGAATTATAATTGCGCGGTACATTTTCAAGCGTACGACAATTTATCTCTTGCTCCAAAGACAGCCTAAACAGGCGTGTTTTTGGCGGTAGCTTGGCACCAGCCATCCACTTTTCTATTCTCAAACTTAAAGCCTAAACCCTGACCCTCAGTCATATGACCGCGCTTGGTCGTGGGCATTCAAACAAAAAATGACTCAAAATAATTCAGCCCTTGCGCACATTCACGCGAGCCCGCAGGTGATCGTGTTGAAAATGGTCCATCGTGCGATGATCAACTACAACTATCTGATTATCGACCCGTCAACCCGCCAGGCAGTGATCGTTGATCCCGCGTGGCAGATTGAAAAGATAGATCAGGCGTTGAACAATGCACAAGCCACGCTGGTTGGTATCTTACTGACCCATGCTCATGCCGATCATATTAATCTGGCCAAACCGCTGGCCGCAAAATATAACTGCCGTATCTGGATGTCAAAACAAGAGATCGCATCGTCAGGTTTTAATGCGCCCCAGTTGGTGGCGATAGATGAAACCCCGTGGTCTGTCGGGCAAATGCAAATTCAACCGATACTCACCCCGGGTCATACGCCGGGCTGCATTTGCTACCAAATAGCCGACAACCTGTTCACCGGCGACGTATTGTTCGCCGAAGGTTGTGGCATTTGCTTTGATATTCCATCAGCACACTTGATGTATCACAGCCTCGAAAAATTGACCGCCCGGTTAAAACCACAAACCCAAATCTTCCCGGGGCATTCGTATGGCAAACCGCCGGGCAGGGTATTTGGCAAAATATTACAAGAAAATATGTATTTGCATTTTCGTGACCCACACAGCTTTGCCGCTTTTCGACTCCGCAGCGGGCAGCGTTATAAAAACCTACAATAAATTAATAACAACTCCATAATAGGAAATAAAAATGACACAAGTTGGAATTGAAGCGATGAATCTCTTCGCGGGCACCGTGGTGATGGATGTGAACAGGCTTGCCGAGCACCGCAACCTCGACACCACCCGGTTCGAAAACCTGTTGATGAAACAAAAAAGCATCGCGCTGCCCTATGAAGATCCTATCACTTACGCTGTTAATGCTGCCAAGCCGATTATTGACGCACTAAGCGTTGAAGAAAGAGATCGCATCGAAATGGTCATTACTTGTAGCGAATCGGCTTTCGATTTTGGTAAATCAATGAGCACCTATTGTCACGACCTGCTGGGCCTGAATCGCAATTGTCGTTTGTTTGAACTGAAAAACGCCTGTTACTCCGGGGTGGCCGGTCTGCAAATGGCGGTTAACTTTATTTTGTCTCAAGTGTCGCCGGGTGCCAAAGCGCTGGTTATCGCCACTGACATCGCCCGTTTTATGGTTGAAGACGGTGGTGATGCACTGACCGCCGATTGGTCCTTTGCCGAACCCAGCAGTGGCGCCGGTGCTATGGCAATGTTGGTTAGCGACCAGCCTCACATCTTCCAAATTGATGTCGGTGCTAACGGTTATTACGGTTATGAAGTGATGGACACTTGTCGGCCATCTGCGGATGGCGATGCGGGTGATTCTGACTTGTCTTTGTTGTCATACCTAGATTGCTGCGAAAATGCATTCAAGGAATATGCCAAGCGAGTCGACGGTGCAGATTTTGCCAAGAGCTTTAGTTACATGGCTTACCACACGCCGTTTGGTGGCATGGTCAAAGGTGCAC
>JABSOG010000767.1 GCA_013216025.1 Algicola sp.
AGTCAAGCGGAATGTAGAGATGGTTGACAAGTTGATGGTGCTGCTAAAAGCCGGCAAACGGGTGTTTTTGGTGGTCGGCACTGCGCATTTGGTAGGGCCTGAAAACATGCTTGATTTACTGCGTAAGCAAGGGGTTGTCGTTACCAAGCACGTCAGGGCCGGTAAACAACACCATCCAGATAACATCGAATAGCCGACTCGCTGGCATCAAAGTGAGGCTGAGGCAGGTCGTTGGGGTCAATCCAAATCCAACCTTCGCATTTTTCTGGTTCTTTTAATTCAAGCGTACCTGCAAAATCCTTCACTACCAAAATCACTGACACTGAGTGATAACCCTCCTCTTTATAAGTATCAAGATTATTGGTGACACAAATGACTTGAGGATTGCTGATTATCAGCCCGGTTTCTTCTGCTATTTCGCGAATGGCGGCCAGTTCAAATGACTCACCAAGCTCTAAATGACCGCCGGGAATAGAATAATAAGGTGCATGGCTGCCTTTACGTTTGCCGATCAACACCTGTTTTTGTGCGTTTTCAATGATAATACCGATGCCGATTGCGGGTCTTTGCATGTCTGTTGGTTCCAAATTGTCAGGATTGGTATAGTATAGAATGACCACTCACAACAACAAACAGTTAAAAGAAAAGTGATGAAAAAACCCTACATAACTCTTATTCTACACAGCGTTCTACTCAGCTTTTGGTTGGCTTTGCCGGCTAACGCCCATCAGGATGAAAATACCATGCTGCAATGTCATGTCGAAGTGCCTGCCACCGTTGCCGTTGGCGACAAAGTCCCGCTGAAATTTAAACTGACCAATACCACTAAAAAAGATCTGATGGTGCTTAAGTGGAATACCCCACTTGAAGGTTGGTTTGGTAGTTCGTTTAAAGTCACAAAAGACGGCAAGTGGGTCAATTATATGGGCGCTATGGTTAAACGGTTTCGCCCCAGTCAAAGCGATTACGCTGAGTTAGCACCGGGAAAATCAATAGAACAGACCGTTAATCTGGCTGAAGGTTACGATATGAAAACGCCGGGTAATTACAAACTGATGTTTAAAGGTCGTTTGCAGGATGTGCAAAGCCTAGGTAAAGACCAACCGTTGTCAAAAGAGCGTAAATTACAGCAGGTCAGCTGTAACGAATTGACGGTTATAGTTAGATAGGGTGTAACGTTATCTTTACGGATGGTGTGATTGGTGACTTTTCGCTCAGCCCTTTTCATCCCAGTGGGCAATGCGTATCATGAGGGCCTGTTTACCTTTCCAGTGCTCAACTATGAAAGGTAAACAGGCCCTTTATCCCAACTAAATCCAGAGAATTATTATGATCGATATCAAGCAGATCCATCACGTCGCGTACCGTTGTAACGACGCCAAAGAAACCGTTGAATTCTATCAAGACAAACTCAACATGGACTTTTTAGTGGCCATTGCCGAAGACAAAGTGCCTTCGACTCAAGCCCCAGACCCGTATATGCACCTGTTTTTGGATGCAGGACAAGGCAATATACTGGCCTTTTTCGAATTGCCTAACTCACCGAAAATGGGTCGCGACGAAAATACCCCTGAGTGGGTTCAGCACATTGCCTTCAGGATTGAAGACGAAGCCGCGTTATTAAGTGCTAAAGAAGAATTGGAAGCCAAAGGTGTAGATGTACTTGGTCCAACCAACCACGGCATCATCAAATCGATTTATTTCTTCGATCCAAACGGTCATCGCCTCGAATTGACTTGTGTGGTGGGTACAGTGCCACAAATGGATGAGCTGAAGCGCGTTGCTCCGTTGATGGTTGAAGAATGGTCCAAAACCAAAAAAGCCCCCAAACATGCTGCTTGGTTGCACGAAATGTAATAAATTTGCTTAGGCCGCTTTAATTAGTGCCACTGCGTGGCAATCTAAAACAACAAAAAAGGGATGCTTTAGCATCCCTTTTTGTTGTTTCAAATAAAAGCGTCCGATAGCGCGTAGCGCAGGACGATTTTATCCGCCTTTTTGACGACGCATGGCTTCAAAGAACTCATTATTGGTCTTGGTCATCGCCAGACGGTCAATAATAAACTCAATCGCTTCGATTTCGTTCATTGCGTGAGTGATTTTACGCAAGATCCACATTTTTTGCAGTTCGTCAGGCTTGGTCAGTAATTCTTCACGACGGGTACCCGAGCGGTTGAAGTCGATAGCAGGGAAGACGCGTTTTTCAGAGATTTTACGGTTCAGGTGCAATTCCATATTACCCGTACCTTTAAACTCTTCGTAGATAACTTCGTCCATCTTCGAGCCAGTTTCAACCAGTGCGGTGGCGATGATGGTTAAGCTGCCACCTTCTTCGACGTTACGGGCGGCACCAAAAAAGCGCTTGGGTTTGTGCAAGGCGTTGGCGTCGACACCACCGGTCAGTACTTTGCCTGATGATGGAATAACGGTGTTGTAGGCTCGGGCCAGACGGGTGATGGAGTCAAGCAAGATCACCACGTCTTTTTTGTGTTCAACCAAACGCTTGGCTTTTTCGATCACCATTTCGGCCACTTGTACGTGGCGGCTGGCAGGTTCGTCAAAGGTAGAAGCAACCACTTCACCTTTAACCATGCGTTGCATCTCTGTTACTTCTTCAGGACGTTCGTCAATCAGCAATACCATCAACAGACAATCTGGGTGATTGGCAGCAATAGAGGTGGCGATGTTTTGCATTAAAATGGTTTTACCCGCTTTTGGTGGTGCAACAATCAAACCACGTTGGCCTTTACCGATAGGCGCTGCCAAGTCCATTACACGGGCAGTGATGTCTTCACTGGAGCCGTTGCCTCTTTCAAGCACCATTCTGGTGTTGGCGTGTAATGGGGTTAAGTTTTCAAACAGAATCTTGTTACGGGCATTTTCTGGGCGGTCAAAGTTGACTTCACTGACCTTGAGTAATGCAAAATAACGCTCAGAGTCTTTTGGTGGACGGATAATGCCGTTGATGGTGTCACCCGTTCGCATATTAAAGCGACGGATTTGACTGGGAGAGACATAAATATCATCAGGACCGGCCAAATAAGAAGCGTCAGATGAACGTAAAAAACCGAAGCCGTCCTGCAAAATTTCTAGCACACCACCACCGTGGATATCTTCTCCGCTTTTGGCGTGTTTTTTCAGTATGGCGAAAATAATGTCTTGTTTTCTAAGGCGGGCGACGTTTTCCAATCCCATTGACTCAGCCAGTTTTACAAGCTCGCCGATGGATTGTTGTTTGAGTTCTTCTAGATGCATAGCGGTGGGTTCTTTATATTTAACTAAATTAAGTTGGGTGAAAGGATGGTTAGAAAGACTAGGATCTTGGGATCCATTCGGCCAATGGATAGCCGACGTTGAAGTATACGTTAGCAGCAATTTAGAATTGCGTCCAGCCAAGAATGAAAAAAGGCGCGATTAAGCGCCTTGTTTAGATATTTATTACAAATTGTCGTTCAAGAAATCGACTAATTGGGTCTTTGAAAGCGCGCCGACTTTGGTTGCGGCAACTGAGCCGCCTTTAAACAACAACAAAGTTGGAATGCCGCGAACACCATATTTGCCCGGCGTGTTAGGGTTATCGTCAATGTTCATTTTACCGATGAGCAAGCGTCCGTCAAAGGACTCATCTTCAGAAACCGCTTCCAGTATTGGGCCGATCATCTTACAAGGGCCACACCAAGGCGCCCAAAAATCAACCAATACAGGGGTGTCCGATTGCAATACATCTGCCTCAAAAGCATCGTCAGACAGGGTCAGGATTTTATCACTCATTAAGTTGTTCTCCGAAGGTAACTGAATTTATTTACAAAATTAATACTACTATTTAATCATTGTTGTTTCTTATTGCAAGGTTAAGCGTTATTCTAATTAGCTATGAATAAGACACATTTAACCGAAACAAAATTTTCAGAGCTGGACCTGCTAGCTCCGATACTCCGTGGCATCGAGTCCTCTGGCTTTACTCATTGTACGCCAATTCAGGCATTAACTTTGCCTGTTTCATTGGCCAACAAAGATATCGCCGGACAGGCTCAGACTGGCACGGGCAAAACACTGGCATTTTTGGCGGCGACCTTTAACCGTTTAATGCTACTCGATAACAGTAACGAAAACGTTCGCGCCATTATCTTGGCACCCACTCGTGAGTTGGCTGTGCAGATCCACAAAGATGCCCTGCCAATCGCAAAATCCACTGGATTAAGACTTGGTTTGGTATATGGGGGTGAGGGTTACGAATCTCAACGGCAACAGTTGGAAAAAGGCGTTGATATTCTTATCGGTACCACTGGGCGATTGATTGACTACCTCAAACAAGGCTGCTTTTCATTGGCGCACGTCGAAGCCATTGTGCT
>JABSOG010000768.1 GCA_013216025.1 Algicola sp.
GTGTTTGCATTGATGGTTAATTTGGGGCTATCATCGCCTTGAATTGCAGCAAACACGATGGCGCCGCTTTTGTTTTCTCTATTTTTTTTCAGCAACCAACCCGACTGACCTTGGTTGTCATCTAACAGTTGCTTGATTTGCTTGGTCACATCCAATCTAATGATATTTGACATCACCTTGTGAACATCAACATGCGCAGCCGCTTTTCTATCAAAAACGCCACCGGCCCAAGGTTGGTCACAGTCGCTTTGACCATTGCTCAAATTCAAGTCCTGCGCGCAATGCCAGGTCGTTGCATTGCTTATCCGGTCGGCACTTAACCAACCCGAATTTTGTTCTAATTGATGAATGTCTATTCGACCTTTTTTGCCTTTACTCCAATTGCCGTTATTCTCAAAAACGCGTAAAGAGATCACCGCAGAGTCAACATCGTTGCCTGCGACTTGACCGAGCAAAGCCGACAAATCAAAGTTGAGTAATATCCGGCGTACATCATCGCTCGGTGTCAAAGCCAAGCTACTAACGGTGCCATAATTAACATCGGGGTTGTTTTGTTGGATCTCGGCATTTTGACTGGCGACAAACTCAAAGGTTTGCGCCTGAACAGCACCAGCTAACAAACAGGCCGAAATTAACGTGGTTTTGAATACTGAACAAATCGGGTTTAGGCTTCTCATCATTACAACGGCTCCATAGTGACTGCATCACAGTCGACAAAATAATCAGGGGTGACAACAAACTGTCGATGACCCGGATATTATACGCAGCCACACACCTTTACAAGCGCGTGGTCTTATTCTTAAGGATTATGTCCTAATATTGAGGTTTATCTTAAAGATAAACCGTAGTCAAAACCGTCTTCAGATAACAAATCAGCAACAGCTATTGGGCTTGAGTCAATTCCCCCAACTTGACCCAAATCTATGCCAGGACTATAGTCCAAGTGGTTGTCATTTAAGTAAAAAGTCTCTGGAGAATAATAATGCAAAGTAGATTATTGATGCGCATCGCAACGTTTGTCATCTGTGCAACGTTGGCAATACAAACCCCTATCACGTTAGCTGGCAGCCAAGACTTTCGCTTTGCTGACTGCCATTGGCCAGATAAGTCGATTAAACTCACAGGCAAAAGTTGTGGCGTATTTGAACCACCGCAAATCAGTTGTGTATTGCCTTGGGATGTTCAAGGCAAGTTAAAAGATAAAAACCTCAACAATACCCAGCGAGCATCTAACCTGTTTGCTTGGCAAACCTTTATGGCACTGAACTGGCCAGCCAAAAAGCATCAACGCGGTGTGCCCGCCAGTCACAAAGCCATAAGCAACGATGCGCCCAGAGTATGGGAAAGTTATAAAACCACCGCTGAAGTCTTTTTGGACAATGGCCAACGACCCAGCGCATGGGATTCACCCAGAGCCAAAGCTGCGCCAAACTGCCAATCAACCACCTTGTTATATGCCGCTGATCAACCGACTTTTACCAATGGTGCACTGCCCGGTACCTTAACCGCTCAAAATACACACCGCACCCGCTACGACATTCACTACAACAAAACGGCCTTTGATTACATTGTAAAAAACAAACTGTACGACACCCACCAGCAAGCCGTGGTGCAAAATGTCGACTTTCCCAACGGCTCTATTTTGGTCAAACCGGCGTGGTTGCCGTTAAGCCAAGCACAACAGCAATCAAAAGACTTTTACACCATCAAAGCCTGTGTTTGTGATCCACAACCACCCGCACAAGTTGGTGACCCATTACAAAACTGCAAAGATCAAAAAGTGGGATTAACCGGGTTGCATGTGATGACTAAAACCAAAAGTGCACCACAATGGATTTGGTCTACCTTCGAACACAAAGACAATGTCACAACAACTTATCACAATGACAACTGCTCAGCGTCTAACCCCTGTGCGCCAGATAACCAGCAAACCCCGGAGGGTACGCCTAATCAGGTGACTCGCGAGATAAAAATTCCAGACACGCCACCCAATTGTGATATGCCGCAGCAATCCGTCGACGATGTGGCCACGCTGAATAAAGACGTTAAGCACGCGTTGAAAAAGGCCAAGTCAGTCTTTAAGCATTATGAGTTGATCGATACCCAGTGGCCGGTGGTGCGTCAAAATCAACCGCCTTCTGTATTTGGCGTTTTTCCGAGCCTGTTGTCTAATACCACGCTCGAAACCTACATTCAGGATACGTCGAGTTGTATGGGCTGCCACGCTATGGCCCGTACTCAACGGCATGATCAGTATGTATCTGCCGATTTCACCTTTTCGTTGTCTAAAGCACTGCCATTACTGCCCAACCCTTATAGAGTGACAACGCCATCCTCAGCACCATCTACAAAACAAGCGTCAATAGAAAGAGGCCACGACTTAGTCACCCAAACCTATGAATTACTACCCAAAAATGTGGTGGCCAAGTTACATTGCACATCTTGCCATTTGGATGGCGGCGGCGACCCCGCTGCGTCTTGGTGGGTCGGTATGGACAGCGCTTATGAGATTGTCAAAGTAACAGACAAGGTTACAGATGAAGTAAAAATTCTGAACTACCCCGACAGCTTACAGCACCGCATCAATGGCTGTTTTACCCGCAGCATGAACGGCAACCCCTTGTGCGAGCCGGGTGATGACTGTAACAAAAATAAAGATATGACGGCCATAATCGACTATATGCAAAGTTTGACCGATAACGCCAAAGGCAAATTTGGCGGCGAAGCCAGAGGATTTGCGCTATTGCCAGTACTGACCGGTAACCAAAGTCACGGCAAGAGCACTTATCTGCAAAAATGTGCCTTTTGCCATGGTGCAGAGGGGCAAGGTCATTATAGTGAAGGTGAGAGCGGTGAAGAACAATACTACCGCCCTGCGTTGTGGGGCGCCAACAGTTTTAATGCCTGTGCCGGTATGGCCAAAACATCTAAACTCGCGCCGTTTATCAAAGCCAATATGCCGTTTGAATTTGGTGGTGCCATCACCAACCAAGAAGCATGGGATTTGGCCACCTTTATTGACGCCCAATGCAGGCCTGGCAAAGCCGGGTGTAGTGAAACCACACACTGCGTTAATGGTGTCGATAAGGTGAATGTGATGGGCATTCGGCCTTAGGAAGCCAGGCAGCCCGGTCGAGTTGTTAAATCCCCGATATTGCCAAGCTTAGGACTGCCAACCTTGCGGCTGGCAATACAAAACGGCTTTTTTCGTTATTTTTTACCAAATAACCCCAGCAGCAACCCTTGCTGGTCTGCGGTCATTTGCTTGTTTTTGGTCAATGTGAGCTTATTGTTGTCATGGCTAGAATTGACACCGGCCATCAACAAGTATTTATCCAGCGGGAGTCTTTTAACGCCTTTTACATAGGTATCAATAAAACCGCTTTGGTCTATTTTGCTTAGTGCAGAAAGTTCTTTTTGTATTTCATCAAAGGCGTACTGTTGGTCTGTACCGCCATAGCGGTTGAACAAGGTTCGCATTAAATCATCAAGGCTTTTTTGATTGCCGGTAGCACTGCGAATGATCATGTCTTGAGCGATGCCGACGAAAAATCCGCCGCCATATACAAGTCCCCAATGGTCGTGCTTTTGTTCGCCATCGGTCATTGATAATTTGCCAACACCCTCGTCTGAATCATATTTTTGATAGAAGAAACCAGCCAATAACGACAGATATGAGTCATCATTTAAGTATCCAACATGGTGCAAAGCTTTTAAGGTGTAATAATTACTAAAACCTTCTTTTAACCATTCAAGCTTGTCACTGTTTGGACTAAATGATTTGCCATTCCAAAGATGAAAGAATTCGTGGGCAAAGATGAACCGAGCAATCACCTCTGACATTTCGTCCCCTTCGTGCAGTAAAATACTGATGTTGTTGCCGAGCGCTTCACCATCGCTAACGCTGCCCGGGTTAAGCACCACCACGGTGCGTTTTTGTTTGTTACCTGCGGGTAGTCTGGGGCTGCCGCCCATCAACTGCACATAATAATCAAATACGCCTTCGGTTAACTTTTTAAATTCATCACTTCTGGCCATGAGTTTATCGCCGCCCAATGCCAACACCAATTCGTAGTCGCCTCGTTTGACGGTGATCTCTTTGTGTAGGCCAGCGAAGAAAATGGCTGTCGACAGCTCAGTGAAATTATTCACGGTAAAGTGATAGTCGGCTTTTTCAGCCGCTTTTAAATCAGCGTTCCAAGGCGTTGTCACATGCCATTTTGGCGGCAGGTTATAGGCAACTTTAATGTTGTTGCGGTCTTCGCCGTTGGCAATAAAAATAGAGCGCCCGGTATAAAACACGCCCCAGTCTCTGGCATAGGCAGCACCGTCAACACCGCCGCTCCATTGG
>JABSOG010000076.1 GCA_013216025.1 Algicola sp.
TCCCCGGCGGCGGCAAAATAAACGCCCTGAAAGAGTTTTGATTACCCTTGGGTAAATAATCCGGCTTGGGTGTCAAAAAGAAGCTTCCGGCCAACGACAACGTCATCAAACCGACCACCCAAAAACCCCGTTTGGCCGGCGTGCTGGTCAAAAACATCACCCCTTTGGTAATCCTCTCCCACCAATGCTTATGCGGGTCATCATCGTTGACTTTTTGCAACAATTTGGTGGCAGCCATCGGCAATACCGTCACCGCCACCAATAAAGACGCCACCACCGCAACCGCAATGGCCACTGCCAAATCGGCAAACAATTGACCGACCACATCAGGTAAAAACGCAATAGGCAAAAATATCGCCACCGTGGTCACCGTCGACGCCAATAAAGCACCCCAAACCTGCTGAGTGCCTTTAAAAGCCGCATCTGCCGGACTCAAACCCTTTTCACGCAGGCGCACAATATTTTCAAGCACCACAATGGCCGCATCAAGCACCATCCCCACCGCAAAAGCCAAACCCGCCATTGAGATAATATTCAACGTCCGGCCGGTGGCATACAAAGCGATAAAAGTAATGGTCAATGACAGCGGGATAGCAATCGCAACCACCAGCGTTGCCCTGAACTTACGCAAAAACCACCACAATACCGCCACAGCCAGCAATACACCTATCATCAAGTTATTGCGTACCAAATCCATCGAGCGTTCAATGTAGATGGTTTCGTCATACATTTGAATCATATGCAAACCGGCTCGTAGCAACGGACCTTCGTTTAATTCCTTCATGGTTTTTTTCAGCCCGGCCATGGTATCCATCACATTGATACCCTGTTCAACCTGAGCATTCATGGCAATGGCCGGTTCACCATCAAGCGTCAAAATACCAGTACGATCCTGCAATCGCATTTCAACTTTGGCCACATCCCTAAGCAACACCGGATCACCATCACGCCAATCGAGGATCATCTCCTCAATTTGGGAAATTTCGTAACCACCAGCATAACGAATGGTGTATTTACGCCGACCCACTTCACTAAACCCACCAGAAACATCATTGTTACCGCCCACCTTAGCGGCAATTTGCGGCAAGTCCAAACCGAGGCTGGCCGCTTTATAGGGGTCAAATGTCACCCGGATTTCACTTTGCAATCCGCCATAGACATTGGTTTGAGAAATGCCCTTCACCCGTTCCATTTTGGATTGCACCACTTCTTCGACAAAATCCTGGTAACTGACTATATCCCGAGTATTGCCTTCGAGAGGTTTAAGCGCAAACCAAGCAATAGCCGTAAAGTTACTGTCGCCGCCGACAGAGATCACCGGCTCAGTCGCATCTGGTGGATAACTAGGCACCTGATTAAGCGCATTCATCACGTCAATTAACGCACGCTCAAGATTGACACCAGTATAATACTGTAAAGTGATACTGCCCCTGCCTGAACCTGCAGAAGACTCCATTTTCTCGACCCCTTGCAGGCCCTTCAACACGTCTTCTTGACGTTCAATGATCTCAGCTTCCATTTCTTCAGGCGCAGCGGCGCGCCAGTTGGTACTGACGACAATCATCGGTTGACTGACATCAGGGGTTAACTGAATGGGTAGACGAAAAAGACTGATCAGACCAAACAGCAGCACCAGCAAAATGCCCACCACGACGGCAGTAGGATTACCCAAAGAAAGTTGTGTAAGTTTCATGATTGACCTTCTATCGTCCTGAAACTCACATCCATGTGAGATTTCAGGAAACCGTTACGTTCACAGAAAATTGCTCCTGCATTTTCTGCATTCAGTCCATCCATGGACATCAAGCCAGTGGAACTTCACTTACTTTTCAACAACAGCAGCGGCTGCCGGTTGAAAAGGTGGCACATCCATGTACCACACAGGCAGTACCCTTCGGGCACTACCTACTCCTTAGACTGGATTGAAACCAGGGTGTCGTTATTGTCCTTAATCGCCACCTGCTGGCCTTCTTGCAAACGTTCAGCACCTCGAATGACAATATTGTCGCCTGCTTTGAGGCTACCGTTTACCGCAATAAGCGAACCCGATGCAATCCCCAACTCAACAGGCACTCGTTGGGCCTTATTGTCGGCGTTAATTCTAAACACCGCGTTACCACCACGGCGTAAAACAATGGCATCTCTGTGCACCACCAGCAAGTTTTCGGTCTTGCCGCTTGGCACCGCTACCCTCACATCAAGCCCCACCGGCCACTGAGATTGTGCCAGTGTCAAACGCAGCTCCATCAAGTGCGAACGGTTATTGGCGACCGGCACGACTGTACGTACCGTAGCGCTGGTTTGACCCAAAGGTGATTTAACATCCAGCTCACTGCCTGGGCGCACAAACTGATAAACCGTCAGCGGCACTTGCGCCGTGATCTCAAGGTTGGCTGTTTCAACCAATTGCAGCACCTTAGTACCATTACTAACCACTTCACCTAATTTGCTCAGGCGAGTCGTCACCACAGCGTCAAAAGGCGCCATGATTTTGGTAAATGCCAAACGCTGGCGCATTTGACCCAATCGGGCCTGCTGAGCAGCCAATGTGGCTTTGGCCATATCACGATTATTAATGGTTTGGTCAAGATCTGTTTTAGTCGACAGGTTTTGTTTGGCCAATGCTTGCTTGCGGGCCACTTCATCTTGTAAAAACCGATAGTTGCTTTTAGCGCTGTTCACACCCGCTTGCAATTCATTGATTTGCAAAGCAATCAGGGTGTCATCTATTTTGGCTATGACATCCCCCTTTGAAACTCGGTCGCCAATCTGGGCGACATGCACCAATCGGCCATCGACTTGCGCCGCAATTTGCGCATCGTTGTTACTGACAACGGCACCCGACATCCACGAAGTTGGAAAGATTTCAGTGATTTTCGCCATCATCACATTGACAGGGGTTGCCGGTCTGCCCAGTGCGGCAGGCGCATTGAACGATATCAGTAACGTAAGACTGAGTGTAAAAAAAACCGAATGAATTTTCATGAATGGGTCAATCCTTTTGCAGCAAACGTAACTTTAAATGTAATCACTTAGAATAACCGAAAAAGATTAAAAAGGTAACAGATAAAGTTGTTACCTTTAATGTTTTGTCCCCGCTAAATGCCGCTCATCGCCGTCAGAGTCAAATAAGCAAAGCTATGGGTATAAGTCCTGTTAAACTCGCCAAATGTTTGTAATACCGCCGTGTCAGCCAACATTTTTTGTCTGGCCTGCTCGCTATCCCAATAATATATGGCCAATTGGTCAACTTGTTGTTTCATATTGATACGCGCAACCTTAATCACCCGTTCTCTTCGCATCTTGTAAGGTGCTATTTTACTGATAACCGCTTTGCGCGCTGTGGTGGCATCAAGCTCATTAAAATCAGTGATTTTCATCACATAAGACCGACTATCCAATTCACTGGCCGACATGCCAGCAGCCAAACTGCTGCCTTGAATAAATTTCACGTTGTCGACGGCTGCATCCATCATCGGACGCACTTTTTTATAACCTTTAGAATTCACCAGCTTGGCACCGCCATTAGGCATGTTGTAATAAAACAGGATCATGCGGTTAACCGGTCCAAGTTCAAGGTTACCGTTAACTTTGGCGCCAATACTAAATTCTCTTTCTAGTACGCCACCAGCGGCTTCAAAAACCGGACGCATCGCTTTGCGATACAACTGATATTTACCCTCGTCAATGACATTGAGCAACATAATGGTATATTCCACCCCCTTATTGTCGGGAATGTCTTTTGCCCCCGTCAAGTTTTGTGGATTGGCATTTGCCAGCGATGAAAACAATGATGAAAATAGCGCAACCGTAAAGAATACGGCAGCAACATAAAAGTAAAACGGATTAGATTTTTGCATTATTTTGACCTTTAGACACTTGTTTGGAATGAGTTGATGTGGCCACTCTACAGGCCGCCAAATATAAAGTCCTAACGTAAATCTATCGGATTTCTAACGGGGGGGGGAATGGATGGAATGGTCGTCGTTGCCGCGACGACAGGGGGTCGCAAAACCCCATGGCATTAACATTATGTCCGAATAATCCGTCGTAGGGGCCGTCGAAGTGTCGCACCACCCGTGCGCGCCCTTGCCCGGGTTTATTGGTATCCCATACAAGGGCGTGGACGGGGCCAGCCCCTACGCCACCCTTTTCAGGATTTTGCGACGAAACCACAACGTCCCCACACCTCAAACTTATTCTGGCACAAGCCTTGCTCAGCTAAACAGATCTACCATAACCCGGTCTAAATAAAAGGGAACGGAATGACCAATAATAAGCCTCGCATCTTACTGGTTGATGATGAAGTCGCCATCACCCGGGCGCTGGAGCGTATTTTACGGCTCGAATACCAGATCACCAGCTGTGACAATGGCGAGCAGGCCATAGAACAACTGTGTTCACACGCTTTTGCGGTGATCATTTCAGATATGCGAATGCCACAAATGGATGGGGCAACCTTGTTAACTAAAGCCAAAGCCCTCAAGCCCGATACCGTGCGGGTCTTGCTGACCGGCCACAGCGACCTCAACGACACCATCAGGGCCATTAACGAATGCCACATATTCAGCTATATCAGCAAACCTTGGGACAATGAACAACTGCGACTGACCCTGCGCAGCGCCACAGACAGCTACCAATTAAAACAACAATTAGACCAGCTCAACGTCAAATTAATCGAACAAAACGAACTCTTGCAAGAGGTCAATCACGACCTCGAAGACAAAGTGGCCCAACGAACCAACGCACTGCAACACAGCAACGAACAACTGACCAAAGCCGCACAAAAACAGCGCAACCTGTTTCAAAACCTACTCGACATGGTCGATGCCATCATCAACGACCGGGTGCACAACGAATCCGGCCACAACAAACGAGTCGCCTTTCAATCCCGTTTGCTGGCAGAATCGCTGCAACTCGACAAAGCACAATGCACCCGAATATACCTAGCCGCATTAATGGCCGACCTTGGCAAAGTCGCCATCAGTGACGAACTGATCCAACAATCAGAGCAACAACTCGACTCGGCGCAATTTCATATCTACCAACAACACGTTGTTAAAGGCGCCCAATTACTGAGTACCCTGCACAACCTTGCACCGGTCGCACAAATCATCAAACACCAAAATGAACATTATTGTGGTGGCGGATTTCCCGACAGAATGAAAAAACAGGACATTCCCATCGGCTCACGCATTTTATTAATAACCAAAGATTACGACCGCCTGCTGCTGGGGCTCAAGCACAACAACAAACTCACCCCAATCGAAGCACAACAACACCTGACAAACCAAAGCGAACACCTCTATGATCCCGTGTTGGTCAAAGCGTTTATATTCATACTCAAAGAGTTGCCCAACATAGATACCAGCGGATTTGATTACGCCGTCACTTCCAGCCTGCTGCGAGTTGGCACCGTGTTGGCCCAAGATGTACTCTATGAAAACGGCAAAGTGTTTTTGGCCAAAGACACACTGTTGAACCAACAACTGCTGAAAAGAGTCAAAAATCACGAAAACAAACACCATCACCGGTTTACGTTCTATATTTATTAGGCAAAACTCAATGCAAAATGCGAGGCATTATGATGAAAACATCCCGCTACATCCGACTACTGATATTGATGTGCGTTATTGCAGGGACGTTAACAATCACCCTGTTTGAGCAGCAATTAAGTGCAACACAAGTAAAATGGATGGTGCTCGGTCTCGTCGGCTTGCTTATCATCGGTTTGTTATGGCTTGAACGCGCCCTAATCAAACCGCTCGAACAACTGACCGAGCTAACCGGTAAAAACCCCAATACTTACCTAATGAACAACCTCGAAGTCAAAAAGGGGCCGTTAGAAATCCAGCAACTGACCAACAACTTCAAACAAATGCACCAATGCGTTGCCTTTGAAATGGCCGCCACTTTCAAAGCCCAAGTATCGAAACGACGAGCCAAAGCCCGCTTAAAAGCCTTGGTAGACAACGTCTCGTTGTCGATAATTACCATAGATAGCAATGGAAAAATTAAAGGCTTCAACCACGCCACCCTCAACTTATTCGCCTTGTCTGATGAACAACTCCAAGGGGCGCAGATCACCGAGTTGCTGCCGAATCTCAATATCAATGGCGGATTGTTCAAACAAATTCTAAATGCCGGGGTCGACATCGAACTTGATGCGATAGTCGGCAAGAAAATAAAACCAGTAGAATTAAGCTGTGCAGAGTTCGACTTCACCATAGGCCAACAACATATTCGTCAATTCAATCTTATTCTTCATGATATCAGTCACCGAAAAAAGAATGAGGACCGGGTCAAAAAACTCAACCAGCGCCTGATCAACACCTCTCGCCAAGCCGGTATTGCCGAGATCGCCACCTCCATTTTGCACAGTGTTGGCAATGTGCTCAACTCAGTCAATACCTCAGTATCGATACTGCAACACGCCTTGATGAAAAGCAAAGCTGAAGGCATCCAAAAGGCTGCCGAAATGTTAAAGACACAAGGCATTACACTGTTTCAACCGGACGGCAAAGGCCCCAAATTAATTGAATACCTACATGCTATCTTCGAACAACTCGAACAAGATAAACACAAAAACCTCGATGAAATCGCCTCGTTGAAACATAACGTTAGCCACATTGCCGAAATCGTCAGCGCCCAGCAAAAATTCTCTGGTAAATCTGGGCTACTCGAAAACCTCAATATCAGTGAGCTTATCGAAGAAGCCCTCAACATCAACGTTGTTTCACTTGAAAGCAATCAAGTCGAGATTGAACGATGTTATCTCCCCGAGCTTGAGATCAACGGTGACCGTTCCAAAATAGTCCTGATATTGGTCAACCTTGTCCGCAATGCCAGCGAAGCGATGATCACCAACCACAACGAAACCGCCAAAATCACCCTCGAAGCCGACATTCAGCTGCACAACATCACCATCAGCGTAAAAGACAATGGCCAAGGCATCAGCCAACAAAACATGAGCAATATGTTTCGTTATGGTTTTACCACCAAACAAGATGGGCATGGATTTGGCTTACACAGCTGCGCACTGGCCGCCAAAGAAATGCAAGGCAGTCTCATCGTTCACAGCGATGGCCCAGATCAGGGTGCCTTGTTCAGGTTAACCTTGCCGGTGGACCCAAGTGCCAAAGAAGCCGAAGATATTGCTATCACACTTGCACCACAATCGAAAAACGGCTCGCAAGTCACGCAGACAACAGAAGTAAAAGCAAAGGAAACAGCACAACAATGAGCAACATTCAACTCGAAAACCGACGCATATTGATTGTCGACGACACCCATTCTATTCATCAGGATTTTGAGAAAATTCTGATCGTAGAAAACAGCACCAATCTCGACGAAATGGAAGCCATACTGTTTGGTCAAGGCTTATCTGAACCCAGATTCCCGAGCATCGATTTTAAACTCGACTCAGCCTTTCAAGGCGATGAAGCATTAGAAAAAGTCAAACAATCGGTGGTCGAACAACGCCCCTACGCGCTGGCTTTTATCGATGTCAGAATGCCACCGGGTTGGGATGGCATACAAACCATAGAATACCTGTGGCAAGTCGCCCCAGACCTGCAAATCGTGATCTGCACCGCCTATTCAGACTATTCCTGGCAAGAAACCTTTGCTCGCTTGGGCAACAGCGACCACTTGCTGATCCTTAAAAAGCCGTTTGACAACATCGAAGTATTACAAATCGCCAACGCCCTGATCCACAAATGGAATTCAACTTGCCAAGCCAAAATGAAAATGGCCGAAATGGAACAACTGGTACACCAACGCACCGAAAAAATTGCCCGCCAAAACATCGAACTCGAAAACCAAATTGACCAACTCAACCAAACCCGGGCACAACTGATCCAATCAGAAAAACTCGCCTCGATAGGCCAACTGGCCGCAGGTATCGCCCACGAGATCAACAACCCGCTCGGTTACATTCATTCAAACCTCGACGTATTGTCGAGCTACATTACCGGCATAAAAAAGCTGTGGTCAGCCAACGACCAACTGCTCGAAAACGTCAAAAAAGCCGACCTCGACAATCCCCAACTCAATGCCGAAATGCTCAAACTGACCCAATTGAAAAAAAAGCTCGATATGGCCTACATCTTCGATGACATGCCCGAACTTATCAGTGAGGCCTTGTCGGGCACCGCCAGAGTCAAAGAAATAGTGACGGATCTCAAAGACTACTCCCACATGAACCAGCAAAACATGGCACTAGAAGACATCAACCAACTGATAGAACAAGCCATCAACATCTCAAGCAACGAAACCAAATACCATGTTGGCATTATCAAAGACTTTGTGACCTTACCACCGGTACCCTGCCTGCGCAGTAAACTCACTCAGGTACTGCTCAACTTACTGCTCAACGCCAGCCAATCTATCGAAAAAGATGGACAAGTCACCATAACCAGCCGTAGCGAGCATAATCAGATAAACATTGGTATCAAAGACAACGGCTGTGGAATAAAAAAAGAGATGTTGGACAGGATATTCGACCCGTTTTTTACCACCAAAGAAATCGGCAACGGCACAGGTCTGGGGTTACACATATCACACTCAATCATCACCAGTCACGGCGGCACACTGAGCGTAGAATCAGAAGAAGGGCAAGGCACGCAATTCACCATCAGCCTGCCCATCAACAACCCCCTGTTTGAGGGTTGATATGTAGGAGCGGCGTCCCGCCGCGATGAAAGATGAAATCTTTCCAGAGAACTTGCCTATAAACTGAAATCCCCTGATTGGCCTGCGGCCAATATCGCGCCGAGACGGCGCTCCTACATCAGAGGTTACCTAGAATCAAGGGGCCAGAGAGACCGGCTTATGCCTCTTTCAAACGCTTTTTATCCGCTTCAAATTTAGCGAAATATTCCCGCGCCTTAACCATCACCTTCGGTGCGAGCAACAAAGCCGAAACCATGGTTGGAATGGCCATCATTGCATACATACCATCAATCAGGCTAATCACTGCTTTAAGTGATGCGACTGCCCCAACAATGATCATCGCCAAATAAAAATAATTGTAATAATGCTGACGATGTGCACCGAACACAAAACCGGCGCACTTAGTGCCGTAATAAGCCATGGTGAACACCGTACTGATGCTGAAAAACACCACACAAACCATCAAGATATAAGTGCCAAAAGTCGGCATGGTCTTGTCAAATGCCGCAGCTGTCAAAGTAATCCCTGTAAGACCACTTTGCTCATAAACACCAGAGATCATAATCACCATCGCAGTCGCCGTACATACCAGAAGTGTATCGATGATTGGACCCAGCATTGCCACCAAGCCTTCGCGAATTGGCTCTTGCGTTTTCGCGGCACCGTGGGCCATAGCCTCAGTACCAATGCCAGCCTCATTAGAAAATGCCGCCCGGCGAATGCCAATGATCATCACGCCCAACAAACCGCCACCGGCTGCCTGAGCAGAAAATGCCCCCTCGACAATAGACATCAAATGACCGGGAACTTCGCCGATATGACTGAAAATAACATACATAGCAGCACCAAGATAAAGCACAATCATCACCGGCACAATTCTGGAAGCCACCGAACCGATGCGCTTGATACCACCAATAACCACCAAAGCAACAATCATCATCATCACCAGACCAAACACCAGATTAAAAACAAAATGATCGCCACCAGCCTCAAGCAGGCCATTGGGGATCATGATCACATCCCGGGTGACTTGCAGTAACTGATTGGTTTGGAAGATAGGCAAAACGCCAAACATCGCCACAATACAAAAGAACATCGCCAAAGGTTTCCACTTTGGCCCAAGCCCTTCGGTGATCACGTACATTGGACCACCTTGCAGGTTCCCCTCAGAATCTCTGCCGCGATACATAACCGCCAAAGAACAGGTAAAAAACTTAGTGGCGATCCCAATAATCGCACTGAGCCACATCCAAAAAATGGCCCCCGGTCCGCCCATGGCAAACGCCACCGCGACACCGGCAATATTGCCCAAACCCACGGTCCCCGCCATTGCACTGGCCAGCGCCTGAAAATGACTAATATCACCCGGCGCATCTTTATCGTCGTATTTCCCCCGTAAAATATCGATGCCGTGTTTGATGTAACGCAAAGGGAGAAGGCGAGAATAAATCAAGAAAAAACAACCGCCACCCACCAGCAAAATCAATAATTGACTGCCCCAGGCCCAATTGCCAAAAGCCACCGACATGGCTTCGAAATCTTCTAACATTGTGTGTTCCGTTATTTATTATAGTTTGGTTTGACTCACTACAACACAAATTGCTGATGCTGTCGAGCGTGGCTAAAAAAGGAGGGAAAGGTAAATGACAAGCTCAAGCGTGGGCTAGGAGCCTGTCAATCAATGGTATTTTAAACGCCGTACGCCTTACGGTAAGCATTAACATTATCGAGATGTGCCGCCATTTCAGGCTTATCTTGCAGATAACTGACGAGATCTTTCAAAGTAACAATCGAAATCACCTTGGTATTAAAATCACGTTCAACCTCTTGAATCGCCGACAGCTCAGCCTTGCCCTTCTCTTGGCGATCAAGCGCAATCAACACACCAGACAAATCAGCACCTTGAGCTGCAATGATCTCCATTGACTCTCGAATGGCTGTGCCTGCGGTGATCACATCATCCACCAGCATGATTTTGCCTTTGAGTTCAGCGCCGACCAAAATACCACCTTCGCCGTGCGCCTTCTTCTCTTTACGATTAAAACAATAAGGCATATCAATGTCGTGATGGTCCGCCAATGCAACCGCCGTAGTGGTCGCGATTGGAATGCCCTTATAAGCCGGGCCAAACAGCACATCAAACTCGATGTTTGAGTCGGTCAATGCAGTCGCATAAAAACGCCCCAAACGGGCCAAGTCACGACCGGTATTGAACAACCCTGCATTGAAAAAGTACGGACTTATACGACCAGATTTCAGCGTAAACTCACCAAACTTCAGCACCTGCTTGCTCAGCGCAAATTCAATAAACTCTTTTTGATAATCTTTCATTCAATAGTCATCCTAAACTGAACTCGACTATCCAAATTCTCATTTTAAAAACAAAAACATGGATGTTCTTTATATAAAAATGCGAAACAAATTTATGCTAGAGCTTGCTTTTGAATCTCAATCACTTCGCGCAAAGCGTGTTTTGCCACTTCCATCATTTGAGTCAACTCATCAGGCGTAAACGGTTCGCCCTCGGCGGTGCCCTGAATTTCGATGAAAGAACCGTTTTCAGTCATCACCACGTTCATATCGGTTTCGGCTTCAGAATCTTCGAGATATTCCAAATCAGCAATAACTTCACCTTTATAAACACCAACCGAAACCGCCGCAATCAACTGCTTTAACGGATTGGTTTTGATGATGCCCTTATTGCGCATATGCGTTAACGCGTCGACCAAAGCCACACAAGCACCGGTAATAGAAGCAGTACGAGTACCGCCATCGGCTTGAATAACATCACAATCAACCGAAATAGTATTTTCGCCTAATGCTTTCAAATCAACCGCAGCACGCAAAGAACGGGCGATAAGACGTTGAATTTCCATGGTACGGCCGCCTTGCTTGCCACGGGCCGCTTCACGGTGCATACGGGTGTGAGTAGATCGGGGTAACATACCATATTCAGCGGTAACCCAGCCCTTGCCTTTGCCCTTCATAAAACGAGGAACCCCTTCTTCAACAGAGGCAGTGCACAGCACTTTGGTATCGCCAAACTCAACCAAAACCGAGCCTTCGGCATGTTTGGTAAAGTTACGGGTAATAGTAACAGGACGGATTTGGTTGGCAGTTCTTCCACTTGGACGCATAGATATTCTCATTACGAAAAAAATTCCGGCTATTATAACCGCTTCTGTCACAACATTTAACAAATTGCTGGTGTGTTATTGTATAATTTGGCCAAAGTGAGCCTAACAGGTAACAATCAATGATCTACAGCATGACCGCGTATGCCCGAAACGAACAAAAAAGCGACACTGGCACCGCCGTATGGGAAATCCGCTCTGTCAACCAACGATTTCTCGAAACCTTCATCCGCTTGCCAGAACAATTTCGCTCACTTGAGCCAATAATACGCGAACGTCTGCGAAAACAACTACAACGTGGTAAAGTAGAAGTCAATCTGCGCTTCACAGCCAACCCAGCATCCGACAGCGGCCAGCAAATCAACAAAACCCTCGCCAAGCAAATCATCGACAACGCCAAATGGATAGCCGAGGTCTCAGGCAGCGGCGAAATAAACCCACTTGACGTACTAAAATGGCCGGGCGTAATGGAAGCGCAAGAATCAGACATGGACGCCCTAAACGCCGAACTCATGACAGGCTTCGACCAACTGGTCACCGACTTCATACAAGCCAGAGCTAGCGAAGGCGAAAACCTAAAAGGCATGATCGTGCAGCGATTAGACGCGATCACCGAACAAGCAGTCACAGTAACCGCCGTATTGCCCGAAGCGCTAAAATGGCAAAAACAAAGACTACACACTCGCCTAGAAGAAATTAAATCCGACCTTGATCCAGCCAGAATGGAACAAGAAATGGTGTTTCTAGCACAAAAATCTGACGTAGCCGAAGAACTCGACCGCTTGGATTCACACGTAAAAGAAACCAACAAAATCCTCAAAAAAGGCGGCGCCTGCGGCAGACGTTTAGACTTTATGATGCAAGAGTTCAACCGCGAAGCCAATACTTTGGGTTCTAAGTCTATTTCTGCTGAGATCACCAATGCAGCGGTAGAATTAAAGGTACTTATTGAGCAGATGAGGGAACAGATTCAAAATATTGAATAGCAGCGTATTATGTGGCCGTTCTTTGTTGAGGGCTGCCACAAAAACAAAATCGCTATCATTCCAATGTAAAAAAGCAGCATTAAGGCATCTTGAATATGATTATATCGTGGTTGTCGGAGTACATAGCAAAATTTCTTGAATTTTGTTTCTACACCATCCCATTATGGATATCTCTTTATCCACTATTTTCTAAAATTGTCAGTAAGCATATTGAACAAAAAACGAGTCATAAACTTAACCAAATTCAAGACAGTATTAAAAATGACTATGCCAGAGAATTAGAGCAAGTTAAATCAGAACACCAACGACTTGCATCATTATTCAATACTGTGAATACTGCGTATTTGGAAGCCATGAAAATTGGCTCGCATGAACAAGTAAATGCAATTAAAATAATTTGGCAAGACGTAAGAGAGATTACCCAAAATCAACCTGTAGCATTTGGATGGTTAGACTTATTGGGGTATGAAGAATGCAAACGAAATACCGAATTAGTTTCCGACGATATGCTCCGTCAAGTAAAAAAACAGGCTCTAAAATTTGCAAATGCCGAAACAGATTTAGTCAGACCTTTTATAGACGAAAAAACCTTTACGTATATAACAGCATACCGGTTGGTTGCTGGCAGACTAAGCATACTCATAAGTAATATTAGAAATACTGATTATACTCAACATTGGCGTGAAGACGACATAATCAACAAAGCCTTAAATAGTATTTTTGATGAAGAAGAAATATTACTAATCAAAAATACCCCGTATGGAATCAACGATTTATTTAAGTTAATAGAAACAAAAATAGCGACGCATCTAAGGAAAGTAATGACAGGAGTAGCTACCGCAAAAGCTATCATGACAAGCTTAAGTGAATTGCAACGCCAAGAGACTATAAACGATAACGATTCAAAACTTAAAGGGCAAACAATAAATTGAGCTATCAAAGTAAACACAAAGGATAGATTTAACCACTTTCTTTTTGTCTACCTTTATTCTAGCTCCCCACGCCCATCAAAAGTCAACAGCGTCAAAACAAAAAACCCAAACTGCCCAGTTTTGGGCATATCGTAAAACAGCATGGGCGACTAATCACCAAACAGCCCACCAAGCCCAATATCATCACGATGCCTTATCAAGTGCTCACCAAATTGCAGCAGCTGCCACAGCGCTTGCAACGTAAACAAAAGTCCCATAACAGTATCTTGCCGGTTAGGGTTTAGGTTCCCTGCGTGCTTTTTCAGCCAAGGTGGGCCGTATCGCAACAGTATAAAAGGCAGTGCCCAAATGGCGATAACCGCCACGACATTTACGATAAACAACATTGAATAAAGTGAATAGCCGCCAAGTTGACCATGGCCATAAACAAAAGCAGCGGGGATCAGGTTGCCAGCGAAGGCAAAATTAACGGGCTGACTTTGAATGACAAAAACCAGCTGGTGAAGGTCACCAAAGATGGCAAAGCGGTTATGTCAGTCAAATACTCTGCCAAAGGTAACCCAGTTAAAATAACCCAAGGAGACATCAGCACAGAATATCATTATGACGGCCTTGGCCGATTAACCGGAGTGAACGACAGCAACAAAGGCCAAGCCAATTATGTCTACCAAGTAGATGAAGAAGACATTCGTTTGCAGTTTGATGACAGAACAAAAGGTGCAATCAGCACACAAACAAAGATCACCGGACACAACCAAACTCAAGCACAATTGCAATATGCCAGCGTCAGCGGTTCGCCTTGGCAAGCGGTTGTTTGGTCACCCGCGCTATCGAAGTTTCTGGTGCCATCGCCTGAACAAATCGCCGCGCCCGATGATGGCTTTCAATCCTCAAAACAGCGCAGGCGTCTTTATGACGCCAAATCAACCATTAAAGGGCATCAGATAAATTTCGACAAACCTTCTAACTCTTTTTCGAAACCAGCGGAATACGCCGTTGCGAACTGTAGTACCGACGGCAGTGGCACCGAATTGGATTGCTTTTTGTATGGTGTGATTCTGGATGCAGCCAGTACTATTACCGTTGGCAGTCCATATACGTTTTCGGCGCTTGCTATTGCCGATGACGATTGTCTGGTAAAAGCCTACACCTTCTCAATAGACAACGTGATTAGGGGCTACAATCTATCGGGTCTATTTCCTTATACCTTTGACCAACAGGGACAACATTCGGTGCAGGTTACCGCTGAGTGTTCATGTGGTGGTTATTTTAAATGGGATGGAATGTCGGTTGAGGCGCAGTGTCCGAATGGTGCAATCAATACTTGCTATAAACTTGTAACTGAAACCGTTGCAATGACGCCTGCTAATCGGCAACGCAGAAAAGTCGGTGTAGGAGAGCAAATAAATATTAGTCTGTCGCCAGCGACAGATGACGTTGTTCATTGGTCATTATCTGGAGATGGTAAATTAGGGTCTATTGTAGGCCCTCATGCTGTACTGACTGCGGGAGACATTAGCTCATCACCAATAGTTACGGCAAAAATAGGATCGGTTACTTTGTCAGTTCAATTTGAGGTTATTCCACCAACTGGTGTACTGATAACAAAGCGGCCTAATACCAATCTTTATCATTCATGGTCTAATCGTTCCTCAGTTGGCTTTTTGGGTCAGGTTTTAGTACAACCAACCGACGTCTCTTTTTATGGGGCGAACATTCGTGAAGGTGGAGGAGTTGCCGTAGCAACCGGTTTGTATGCTAATGCCAATGGTACTGTACATGATATTGGCAGCTGGGCTGGAATTTTACAAAATAACTATTTGGAGATAACCGATACAATACAAAGTCAAGCCCATTTACCGCCTTTCATATACAGTACGTTTAGATGGCCAATAGAAATGGAATATAGAGTTGGGGCAGGCGGTATAAAGCAATTTGCAATTGCCACCCACCTTGAAGTGTCTGATGAGAGTAAAGCCTGTATTGATAAAAGCGGTTCAAACCAGTATTGTAAAAAACATACCGATCCACGTTCGGAATATTGAGGTTTCACTATGCAATTTTCAACATTATTAAAGTCCGTTTTTTTGATTGCGACAGTGCAGTTTGTCAGCCCGGCAACAGCAGCGGATATATCCACCACTGCGGTTGAAAAATATATCCAGCTACTCGCCGCAAAGTACAATAGCATCACAATGAAAAACCTAAACATACAACAAGCTCAAAAAAACCTAGACAGTTTTAAGGGATCGTTTAAGTACCGTCATGCGATGGTTAATAACCAGTGGACGGACATTCGTACAGTCGAATCTAAGTTTCTGTTAAAAATGATAGGGTTTATAAAAGCGAAACTTAAAGTGCCTTTTGATCGAACAGACAAGCCTGCGTGGAATGTTTTACCACCAGAAGGGTCGGGTTATGGCCGTTCTGTTGTCCCAAGCACGATAAAAGATAAAAAAATACGTGAAGCTTATGAACAAGCGATTGCAAAAAACACCCGAAAGACCGAGCAATATAACAAGAAAAGCAGTTTGCATAGCAGCAGCCCTTTTTTTCTTAAACGGTCAGAAATGTATATCGTCTACATGTATTCCTTTCCACCCTATAATAATGAACTTGAGTTGATGATGGGCGAGGCAAGATCGGATGTTGCCATGATGGACCGAATACTTGATGCCGTTAAAAGCAAACGGCGACCGTACCAAAAGGAATGATATGAATAGCGATCAAGTTTTTTGATCATTAAAATATTAATCGGTATACACGTGCCATTAAACATGAGCAGTAGCACAAGGTGTCAACCAATGAGTTTGCGTAAACGTTTTATCACTTTAGGTTAGGTTTTAGTTTGTGGCTGCACAGCGCAAACTAAATAAAGGGCTCCAGGATTTTCCGTTGAAAACACATAATCACCAACAGGCCAAAACTGGCACATAAAAAGGTTTTTAAACTAAGCTCTCTCTGGCCCCTTGGTTTTAACTTTATAATTTTACAGGTAAATGTTTGTTTTCAACGTCTCTGACCCCTTACAGCTTTGACCAAACCCTTGCTATCGATCGATTTACACGGTTATCCCGAGTATCAGCCGCATAACGATGTTGCGCTGGGGAAATAGCGAACAGGCGTTACGGCAGAAAAGCAGTACTGCAACAATGCCTGATACTGCTATTGATGCAGCAATGACAGTGCTTATTGACGAAATATTGATGGTTTCACCGACTATCACAGTCAAGCGGTTACAGACACACCTTGCCACTTTCTACAGCGATAAAAAGCAACCAACCCACTACCAGCTTGGCAAACTCATTAAAGCGAATAAGGATGCAAAGGAGCCTGAACAATGAGAGATCCAATAAATTCAGAGATAAACGCCAGTCCTGTTGAAAAGATACGCATTGCCGCCAACATTTTGGAATTTGTTGATTTGGCATTATGCAACATTGGCAATCAAACATTAACCGAAAATGAGCTAAGTGGGCTTTGCAGTTTATTGGAAGACGTTTAACGAACAATCACTGGCGTACAAATGCAACTCACCGACTTTGATGATTAAGTGACAACTATTAAGGAAAACCCATGCAACCTGAGATTAAACGCCCTTGCCTTACTATTCGTATTGGCTGGGATGCAATTGAAACACTGATAAAATGTGGGTCATGGTCAATTGAAAACCTGCTTTATTATGAACCGCCGGGCAAAGACAATCGCCTAACCGTACCAGCTGAAATACTGCTGGAAGAGGCTAACAACAGATTGGCGTATGCCATCAGGTATTTATCCGGCCCATTGCCACACCGCGAGGAATCAACAAGAGAATACGCCAAGAAAGTGATAACCCCAGAGGACATTAAATATATCCGAATTGTTTTACAGTCTGTCAGGGAAGGGCTTGTGGCTTGTGGCTTGTGGGTATTTTTAGGGTGGCCACTCAAGGCTTGTGTTGAGAGCCGTGATTGAAACGTTAAGAGCCTGCCAACCTTTGTCGGCACAACCCCTTCGGCAAATAAAATTA
>JABSOG010000769.1 GCA_013216025.1 Algicola sp.
GCGGAGCGTTTATGCCCGTATGTTTTGATTGTGTCAGGCAGACCCCATGTCTGCCCTTTTGGGATAATTAGTGTACGCACAGTGCCTCTGGCACTTTGATTTTATGCTACTGATTTTTAACGGGTTTAATTATTTTCAACGCCTCTGGCCCCTTGATTCAAAGTGAACGCTTGGGCGCGACGGCAACATTCGAAAATATCAGCCCGGCAACCAATGACATAAAAATCAGAAATGTTTGCGGGCCAATGGGGTTGTCGCCCGCCATATTTTGTCCTGAAATCATGGTGTTTAGACCAATATAGACTTTACTGCCGGGCACAAGCAGCACCACACCTTGCAAAGAGACTATCAAAGCCGGGGCTTTCATCCATCGGGCAAACAGGTTGCTGTAAACGCCAATCACAAATGCGCCGACAAAGGCACTGAGCGAAACATCGAGATAGTTACTCGCCAACAGTGTGCTGGTGTAGGCCAAAAATCCTGACAATATCCCCCAAGGGGCATCTTTGAGGCGTGATTTGAACATCACCACCAAAGTGGCAGATAAAATAACAATGGCTAACCAAGCCGTCCATCCGGGTACCGCAATAGGCGCAATATAGTCAACCTGCGGCAGCAGGAGTTTGCCGATGGTCAAGCCCAGCACGGTGCCAAAGTAGAGTTTGAACAGGGTCATTAAACCATCCATAAATCGGGCAGTGCCCGAAACTAGATGTTTGTGGGACAACTCAGCTAACCCCAACGTTAATGACAGTCCGGGGATAAAGATAATGATCGCCGACAGTACCACCAAAGACACGTTGATGCTTGGGTCGAACTGGGTAATGATTGAGGCCAGCAATGCTGACATTAAGGCCACCAACGGTTCGAGCATGTTGGCAAAACGATTGGATTTTGATGCCGCTATGACCAAAAAGAAATTCACCATACTTAACAGCGTGGCCCACAATACGTCATTCCAGCCTGCCCCCATGAGCATCGAAAAGGCGCCACCGCTGAAGCCAAAGGCCAAAAAGGTGCTGAAAGCGGAGTATGGATTGGGTTTGTTTTTGATCTCTTCTAAGCGTTCTATGGCTTGTTCTAAAGTGCGCTGGCCGCTGTCGAGCTCTTCGACCAGTTCGTCGGTGCGGGCAAGTGAGCCCAGATCCAAATCGCCGGGCATCACCCTGACAATATGATTGAGCGGACGCGGGTCGGTTTCGCTTGCCAAAATAAAAGTCAGCGCTGTGGGCATGATCAAAAATGAGCCTTGTAAACCGAGCAGAGCAGAGACGTTTTTTAAATGGGATTCAAGGCGATAGGCTGGCGTGCCAAACTGGTGAAGGGCAGTGCCCAGTTGGATAATGAAAGTTTGCTGTTGAGTCAAAGCTGTCAAGATTGGCGTCTTATTTTGTAGGAGCGAGCTCCAGCTCGCGATGAAATAATGGCTGAGAGATTGCCCTGAGGGCAATATCGCGAGCTGGAGCTCGCTCCTACCTATAAGGGATCAAATTGACGCAGATATGGTTATCGAAGCGGCCATCTTGGTGGTACCGAGGCTACATCCGCGATCACCAATAACGCTGCCACAATTGAAGGATTGATAACCATCGTCGCTCTGGGTGAATTCTTCAAAGCTGGCGACTTCTCGTAACGTATCATCGGCCCAGTGAACCTGTTTGTTCTCAATCGGCACCTGTAACGAAATCATCCGTACTTCTTGCTCTGAAAATACCGGTGAGGTGATCTCAATCACGGTTCGCTGTGATTCCAGTGCAACCAAGTCGGCTTGACTGTTGTGTTGGAGCATAAACCAAGATAATCCACTGACCGCAATCGAGACCGAGGCGGCCATGGCCCATAGGGGTGTACTTGAACGCTTAGGCATTGAGACTACATTATCGGTTGTGGTTTGTACTGTAGTCGTTGTTCGTGTTTCAGTTACCTTGGTACTGGTAGTAGACTCACCCAAAACAAGCTCTTGGCCCTGTGCGGCTGCAATTTTTTGCCTTAATTTAAGCTCGAAATTTGCACTAAGCGATGGTGCTCTAAGTGTCGACAGTTGGTTTCTTAGGGCTTGCATTTGCTTGAGCTGTTGCTGGCAATCGTCGCATTGTGTTATATGGGTGTTAATTTCCAACCGTTCCTTGACGTTTAACTGGTTGTCAATTAAACCGTCGAGTAACGACTTGTCGATGTTACATATCATTGTCGTTTACCTTTAGAAATTGTAGTAATCGCTGGCGCGCTTTATTCAATCGAGAGCGTACTGTGCCAGTTTTTATCGATAGTATATTACTGACTTGTTCATAACTGAAGCCTTCTCGGTCAGTTAATAACAGTAATTGTCTCTCATCGGTGCTTAGTTTGGTCATTGCACCGCTCACTTTTTGCTGCAAATCGTCGTCAATAGCTGATGTGACGGGACAATCCGGGGCCACTAACTCATCGAAGACTCTATTACTTTGGTCATCAAAATCTTGTTGCGAAATCGAATCGGTTTTGTCGGAGTAACGGCGTCTGTGGGCACGAAAATAGTTTAGTACGATGTTACGGCTGACCGAAAACAAATAAGTCGAGAACTTCGATTCACCGCGGTAATTGGCTGCCTGTTTGTAAAACTCTAAAAAAACATCCTGAGTTAAATCTTCAGCATCGGCTTGTTTTTGCTTGATCTGAAAATAAATAAAGCTGTGAATACGATCTTTGTATCGGGCAACTATTTCGTCAAAAGCGCGAGAGTCTCCTTTGACAAATCGAGCAACTAGTTCATTGTCGGTTAAAGGTGCATCTGGATCGTGAGGCGGCACCTGAGCCTCTATTTGCACAACAGGCTCAGTGCGGCCAAATGAATGCTCATGCACGTTATCTTGTTTCATGACAAACGCCAATTTAGTTACCCTGACTTGTGTTTGAACTTGTTCTAACGCGAGGGGTTTTGTCGGGGTTGTTGACTGCATGAAAATGTTTATTTTCCATTTGCAGGTCGTCCAACTTAAGACGAGAACGCTCTGTGGTTTTGACCGTTAAATCAACTAACCCAAAAGTCGGTTGTTGAAACCAGACTTTGCCATCACCTTCGAGCAAAATGCCGTAAGAAACTGATACCGCCTCCTCTGGGATGTCTAACACCAGAGATACTTTTTGCCAGTCTTTGGTGCCACGGATGCGGCGGTCGCTCATATTATCAAAGGCCAAAGTGACTTTTTCGCCGTTAACCCGAAACCAAGCACCGGCACTTTTTGCTTTAGATGTTTTTATATAGGTAACAAGCTCGATGCGTTTGCCTTTGAATTGTTCGATACCCGCGGTACGCATCAAGGTACCGAAGCCCCGTTTGCTGGGGTCGAGGGATTTGATAAAGCCCAGTTGACGGCCGCTATCCTTGAGTTTTTCAAGGAATCCGGTTTGGTATTGGTCAGTGTTATAACCCGCTTTGCCCCAGCCAGTAAACGGATCAGGCACTGCGGCGAACGATGAAAAACACATCAACACTGACATACCGAGCAGCATTTTGAGTGATTGTGTGAATGTGTGATGGTGCATTGTGGTTATTTCCTTAAAATTCCTGTGCGTGGTCTACGTGTTATGTAACCGACCGCAAAATATAGTTCGTTTTTTTATCGTTTTATTTTGCTGTTTTTTGCAGGACGTTTGAACAATATTCGTTCGAAGATGCCGCATTATCTCAGGAATGTGTGATTGGGGCAATAGTGAGGGCGGAACAGAGGAAAAAGGTGGGGTTTCGATAGGGGCTGGAGGAACGGAGGCTCCGCAAGGGGGGTCAAAGCAAAAACAGTGCAGGGACAGGCAAGCTGTCCACAGAACTGATTTTGCACTGACCCCAGCCAGTGCAGCCCCCAGCCACCACCAGCCGGGGTCAATGCTTTTGATTATGTCGAACAAAAATCTTTTTTTTCGACAAAATCAAATGCTTTGACCCCCTTGCGGAGCCTCCGTACCTCCAGCCTCTAACGAAACCCCAGCCGGTGCAGCCTACCAGCCATCACCAACCCCGAATGTGTCGACGGAAGCCTCCACCGGCCGGGGACAGATCAGATCGCAAAAACTGTGAACGCGAAGCTGTTCCATGTTTTTGGCGACTGCCCTGTCCCCTGTTGCCTAGCCTCCGTACCTCCAGCCCTCAACGAAGCCTCACGCTCAATTAAAAAATACAATTGACCCCAATTATTTATCTGGTTCACCTCTATACTGTATTCACCGGTTGTAAAACCTTCAAAGGTGAAGCTAACTACATGTATTTGGAAAACTTTAAGGCAAAATTGGATTGGCGTGTGCGAGCGTTGTTTTTGTTGTTGTTGCTGCCTTTTGCCCATTACAACTTTACATTTTTTCATACCCTCGTTG
>JABSOG010000770.1 GCA_013216025.1 Algicola sp.
ATGTTCGATGAGGAGTCCACAGCTAAAATATGGGAGAAATATTTCATATTTATGAAACATTACAGCATCGAGAAAACCAACAAAGGCATAGTGGTCAGCCTAGATGCCCAAGTGTATGTTGCACCGCAGTCGACCCGAGTGGGCGCGCTAACCTTCAATCAGGGCATGTTGCTCAATGGCAAGCTAACGGTACTTGACCAAGCCGCTACTTGTCATATTGAAGTTAATCGCTCTAAAGGCATTGTTATTGACGCTCAGCTGCAAAAAGCACTGATCATCTACAAGAAGCAATTCTTCTGCTTAAAAGCGTCAAGCTCACAGCTGAAAAAAACCGCCAAAAACAATCCGGGCAACAAGGGCGCACTGGTCTCTATTGCCACCATCAACCAGCCCAAACATCCCACACCACAGTTTAGAAAACCACATGTCTACATAGACGGCGAATTGTCGATGATGGGACTGGTTGGCAGTTGTTATGTCACCATCACCGCTGGTGGTTGCCAATTCGATTTACGCATTGAACTGACTCGAAAAATTCGCATTAGCGGCATTAAAGGTTCAATCGAGCAAAAGTTGGCCGTTACCGGTGACTTTACTGACATTAAACAACTGAGCTGCTCAATTGCCAGTAGTTTTGCTTGTCAGTTAAAGCTCAACTTAGGTGAGCTGGGTAAAGTCGACTTTAAGGCCAAAGTTGCCGGCCAAGTGACGATTAGTTTTGACGGACGTAAAGCCAAAGCCAGTTTCGCTGGTTCGTTCAAGTTTCAAGGCGTTAAAGCCAAAATCAAAGTCGCCATTGGTGTAGACGGCGATGACTTGAAAAAACTCTCTAAACTGGTGGCCAAAGAAGTTAAAAAAGAATGCACCAGTGTATTTGATGACGCCGAGCGTTGGGCCAAAGCGGTTAAAAACGGCCTGATAGACGGGGTAGAAGGTGTCGAACAAGCCGGTAAGGTGCTGCAAAAACACTTTAAACAAGATGCCAAAGCCGCAGCCAAAACCCTGAAAAAAGTGGGTCACAGTATGGACAGTATTGGTAAGAGTTTAAAATCAGTCTATAAACTCGACTCTAAAGACATGAAGAAAACGCTTAAAGCCGCCGGTTATGCCAGTAAATCAGTCGACAAGTTTGCCTCTAAGACTTACAAAGACGTCAAGAAAACGGCCAAGAAAACCGGTAAGAAAATCAAGAAAGCGTTCAAATTTTAAACTTGACCAATAAACACAGAATTAAGGAAAAAATCATGGCTTGTTTTACCCAAAAATCATTAGATACATTGGTCAACTCCATTTTGGCCGCTTGTAATAAATCATTAAAAAATCCAGATGTCGTTAAAGTACTTAACCGTAATGCCAGCAAATTTGACCGGCTAGGTTTTGGTACCATATTAACGTCTACCATCGCCGCTGATATCGGCGAAAAATGGCTCAGTCAATTGAAACCCAAATCTGAACTAAACCGTTGTATACGACTATTGTGCTACTACCAAATCCCTTATCCCAAAGCTACAACCTTTAACGTATTGTGCTCAGGTTTGTTGCTTTGCTGTGATTTGGTGACCCAAAAGCTCAAAGCCAAAGCGCTATCGAGTGTTTTGGCCAATGGTTTGTCTGACCAACGCTTTGCGCTCAATTTGGCGGTGAACCTACAACGTATGTTGCCGCTTGGCGATATGAAATCGAATGCTATGTGCATTCGTCCTAAGTTTTATAAACCCGAGCCGTTGGAACAACACGAGCCATTATCTTTAGAGTATCAATTTCAGCGTATAACAGAGCAATATATGCCGTGGTTGAAAAAGTCCTTTTTGTCGATGGGCTATTACCCGACATTGAACGCCAGTGAAGTACCGCCTCCACCACGGCCAGCCACAGGTCAAATAGCGCAAATGGAATGGGATATATCATACGAAGATTGGGTGTCACCAAACGCCCAAGCCATGGAAAAAGCCCAAAAATTATTTAACTATTCTGTTGAGGGCGGTATGAATGAAAACGAAGCCGAGGCAATGTTAGATGCTATTTTTATCGCCGAGGATATTTTAAATGTGGGTGAAAACTGGTTTAACTTCAGCGCTGATGATAAAACGTGCCGTAATAAAGAAGTGATAAGCAACAACATAGATACACAAAAAACCGTCAAAGTCATCATCAGTGAAATGTTTGATTTACAAACTTTAGACAAAGATCATTTAAAAGAAGGCACTGGTCGAGCAACAGATTTTTTCGACAAAGTCTTCGGTAAAACCATTCTAGAAAATGTACATCAAGATTACACCAAAGGTGATCCGGTGCAATTTAGATTGTTCAGTGTCCCAGATTCAACCGATGAATCATCGTTAAATGAAGGCGATGCGACCGCGGGATTGTCAAACATCCGAGAATGCCACTTGCTGCCGCTATCAAAGGGGACGAAATTCACCGATGAAAGCGCAATCGACTTCACGCCAAGTGGCAGAAGGCGTCGTGGTGCTAAAGATGTCTATAAGTCTCGCAAACAAAGGCTTGAAGACAACTTTTTCAGTCAAATGGCGGCCGGTTCTAGTTATCTTAATCGTATGGTGGTCAGAATACGGGTCGATTCTTTGATTCACGAGATCAGGCAAGACAAAGCTTTAGGCCGTAATATTTACGTCAACAACCGTTTTGGCGTTGCTCTCACCATCGTTCACGAACTGATGCATACCTATTACGCGATGGTCGATTTTTACTATCGAGATTTATCATTTCCTTCATCTTTTACCACAGAAACGCTGAAAGGCCCGGTGAGCTATTGTGGTCTATCATTGGGCAAGCATAACACTAGCAACGGCTCTATTATGAGTGAAGAAGTTGCAAATAGTGTGTATCCTAAAGGCGATACTTTTGACCTCAGCCATTACAACTGGCAAATCAACAACGTTGATAACTACATGGTTCTATTGACTAAACTGTACTTGATGGATGATGAGTTGGTGAAGATACGCTATCAAAATGGTGATAAAAATGCCATTACAGATAAAGCAGCGCTAGCCGTAATACGCTTAAATGCGCTGACTTTTTGTCGTGATGATGCCGCAACTGCAAAAGAACCCAGTATACAAGAACAAATGATGTATCAACTTGACTACAGTTCAATAAAAGAAGCGAAGAAATCAAATATGGCGTATTTATCCAAGATAGAAGAGCTTTGTTGGACCCGTAAAGATAATCGCTATCTATCGATTATTAAAGAAGCGCAAAAGACCAATAGCATAAGCTCGCGATTTGGTTAAACATTTAGCGACATGAATCGCTGAAAAATTGCAAATAACCCTAAAGGAATTATAGTTAATCATACTGCTTACGTTACTGGGTGAAAAGTCAAGAATTAGCTTTGAATAAATCTGCATAGGCAGCTAAATAAATCATATTACGATAGGAGTTTAAGATGAGTGAAACACTTTTTGAAAGACTAGGCGGCGAAGAAGGGATTAAAAATATCTCCAGCGATGTTGTTGACCTACATATGAAAAACCCTACAATTGCCGCGAGGTTTGCAGGTACTGATGCGCCTAAGCTCAAACAAACGGTAACTGAATTTTTTATTACTGGTTCTGGTGGGCCAGAAGTATACACAGGCAAAGACATGCGAACCGCTCATTTACACATGAATATTAGTGATGATGAATATATGGCAGCAGTAGATGATTTAATGACGGCTTTAGACAAAAATGGCATTCAGCAAAGAGCAAAAGAAGAAGTGTTATATATTTTCTATTCTTTACGACCAGATGTTGTACGTGTATAGCGCTATTTAATCAAATCGGGTTAAGGATCCAACAACTTAACCCGACCCCTACATCACATCCCAAAACAAGCTTCCCCATTATCTCCTGAATACGTATGCAGAACCGCCCTGAATACGTATGCAAAATCGCCTTCTTTATAGCATAAAACTGGTTGGTTTTGATACTGTCTATTCCCTCAAATCTCTTTGCACTATTGTGAACATTTTGTGATCCAGTGTGAATTGATAGCAAAGAAAAGACATTACCTTAAGACTAAAAACCAATAAATAATGATAAACAGGTGATTTAATGACTATAAAATTAAAAAAAATAAACCCCGGCGGTGCCTGTTGGCGTCATTTTTTGTCAACACTACTCAAACCGCTAATACCTTTGGTCGCACTACTGTTTTCCCTGTCTGCCCATGCAGCGGTGAACAGCACAGCAATCTGTTTTAACAACTCTGACGGTTATAATAACCCAACGATTTATCTGTGGGCTGCCAATCCGGCCAATGCTGTGGGCGACAGTAATTGGCCTGGACAGCCAATGAGTGTCGAGGGCCGTTATTACTGTTACGACCCGGGCGTGGCA
>JABSOG010000771.1 GCA_013216025.1 Algicola sp.
ATTGTACAATCGTAAAGCCAATGGGAGTTTATATGTTACCAACAGAGCCCCTTTGTGATAAATTTCATGATGATAATGTAAAAACATTCAGCGCAGAGATACGCCAATATAGACAGTCCATTAAAAACGTAAAAATATATCATTGTTCCCGGGAGGAGGTGTCCCTAACTTGTAAAGAAAACTTCTTAGGCCAAGATTCTGAACATATTAAGGTTAAACAATCAGATATGAAGAAAGCGGATGTACTTGGCGTTTGGTATACAAAATCGCATAAATATGTGATGTGTTTTAGGGGTGTTATTATGTAACAAACATCAAACTTATTATTTTTTTATTATATCCATAAAGAAAATGAACCCAGAAGAACCAATGTCAACAATCTAACATTACAAAAGCTGCTTGTGGGCGTCGAACCCATCAACGAATATTTGTTGTTTGATCTGCAATCAGCCATCGACGGATTAACCATTATCAATGGTTACGGCCCGTCAGAAACCACCATTTGTAGCACCCTTTACTTGGTGGGTAATAGCGTGGTCGATAATAAGCAAACACTGACCGCCGACCGAGTCACGCCAATCGGCTTACCGGTGCAAAACAACAGCCATTATGTGCTGAGTAAAGGCCATAAATTGCAACCGCAAGGATGTGTCGGCGAGCTTTATATCGGCGGAGCTGGGTTGGCGCGGGGTTATCTTAATCAGCCAGCGTTAACCGACCAACGCTTTATTGCCAATCCGTTTAATCAGGGCAAGTTGTACAAAACCGGCGATTTGGTTAAGCATCTACCCGATGGTAATTTGGTGTTTGTCGGGCGCGGTGACGACCAAGTTAAAGTACATGGTTATCGCATAGAGCTGGGCGAAATTGAGCATCAGTTAGCCCAATTTGCCCAAGTGAATAGCGCCGTGGTGCTGGTACGCGACGAGCAATTGGTCGCTTATGTGGTGATGAATAATGATGATTCATTTGAAGTGCTAAAAGCGAGTTTGCAACAGACGCTACCTGGCCATATGGTGCCTGCAATTTTTGTAGCGCTTGATGAAATGCCATTGACGCCTAGCGGCAAAATAAACAAAAAAGCACTGCCAGACCCTGAAGCTTCTCAAACGTTAAGTATTTACGCCCCACCTGTCAGCGACACCGAGATAACACTGGTGGCCATTTGCGCTGAACTGCTCAAGATTGAAAAAGACACGCTGAGCATTAATGCCAATTTTTTTGCCAGCGGCGGACATTCATTGTTGTCGGTGCGATTGGTGGGCGAAGTGCGCACTCAGCTTGACGTTGAACTGGCGATACGTGATGTGTTCAATTATCCGCAGTTATCAGCATTGGCTGATTTTATCGACAAAAATACTCACAAGGCTACGCGCCCGCCAGTGGTTGCAATAGAACGTAATAGCGAACTGTTGCCCAGCTCGTTTGCCCAGCAACGCTTGTGGTTTATTGACCAAATGGAAGGCGCTAGCGCTCAATACAATATGCCCGGTGCATTTAGGTTTAACGGTGCTTTTGAAGCTGCCATAGTCGAGCAAGCCTTTAGCCGAATTATCAGTCGTCACGAGCCTTTGCGCACGGTTTTCGTCAACAGCGAAACCGGTGTATTGCAACACATTAAAAGTGAATTCAACTTCAAACTGTCGATTGTAGATTTGACCTTTCTTAGTAACAAAGAGCTGGATGAAAAAGCACAGCAAGCAGCGGTATTACAAGCGGCCCAATTAGATGCCGAAAAAACCTTCGATTTGGCCCAAGACTTAATGCTCAGAAGCAGTTTTATTCGCTTGTCGAATACGCAAGGCGTGCTGCTGTTTAACCTGCATCATATTGCCTCAGATGGCTGGTCGATGGGGCTGTTGGTCAGTGAATTCTGGTCAGAATACCAAGCGATATTGAACGGTTTGCCTAGCGAGTTTGCACCGTTGGCGATTCAATATGCCGATTATGCTCAGTGGCAGCGAGCTTTTGTTGAGCAACAAATGTTGGCCTCACAGTTACTCTACTGGGACGAAAAACTGGCTGACTTGCCACAAATGCACAGTTTGCCATTAGACAAACCACGACCCAAAGAACAAGGGTTTAATGGCGGTATTGCCTTATTTGATGCTGACAAGCAAACCCTAGATGGGTTAAAACACTTAGCACTTAGCCACAACGCCACCTTGTTTATGGTTTTGCAGGGTGCGTTTGCCTTGTTGTTGTCTCGACATTCAAACACTCACGACATTGTGATGGGTGTGCCGATGGCCAACCGATTGCAAAAAGAACTTGAAGGGCTGATTGGTTTTTTCATCAACACCCAAGTATTGCGCACCGATTGCTCGGGCAACCCGACTTTTGCCGATTTCTTGAATAAGGTCAAAACCACCAACCTTGATGCTCAGGCCAATCAAGATGTGCCTTTTGAACATTTGGTTGAGCGTTTGCAACCCCAGCGCAGTACCGAGCATTCGCCGCTATTTCAAATCATGTTCAGCATGAATACCAATGACAGTCTTTCGCAAGGGAAGGCATTCGAATTACCTGGTTTAAGTCTCAGCCAGTTGGTACAAGATGACGCGCCACTGGTCGCCAAGTTCGAATTAACCCTTAACGTCACTGAAACCACTAATGGCCTAGAGTTTGGTTTTGAATACAATACCGACCTGTTCGAACCGGCCACCATCGAACGATTGGGCGCACATCTGCTGCGTTTGCTCGGCGGTATTGTGGCCAATCCGCAGTGCGTTATTGGTCAGTTGCCGATGCTCAGCGATGCCGAGCAACAGTATTTGGTGCATACGCTTAACGCTGCTACATCAAAGGTACGTCAACAAAGCAGTATTCATGAATTGTTTGAAGCGCAGGTTAAAGCGACACCAGATAATATTGCAATAACCGAGGATGAGCAGACACTCACCTATAAAACCCTAAACCAAAAAGCCAACCAACTGGCGCACTACCTGCGGTCACAAGGGGTTAAACCCGATACGCTGGTGGGTATTTGCACCGGGCGTTCGCTTGATATGATGGTTGGTCTGTTGGCGATTGTTAAAGCGGGTGGGGCTTATGTGCCGCTTGATCCTAATTATCCGCAAAACCGACTCGATTATATGGTTAAAGACAGCAGTATTAAGTTGCTACTCAGTCAAACGTCGATTGCTGCTAGCTTTGACTGTGACGATTTAACCACGTTGATGCTTGACGACGAATCAGTGCAAATGTTGCTTCGAGATGAGTCTAACTTGAACTTAGATATCGTGTTTCAACAGCAGCCTGCTTATATGATTTACACCTCGGGCTCGACCGGACAGCCCAAGGGCGTGCTTAACGAACATGCGGCGTTGGTCAATTTATGTGATTGGCACATCAACCAATATGGGTGCGATGGCAACAGCCGGGCGACTCATTTGGCCAGCATTGGTTTTGATGCCGCCGTGTGGGAAGTGTGGCCGTATTTATTGTGTGGTGCACAGGTCACCATGGTGCCAGATGAGGTGCGTCAGTCGCCTGCTGATTTGCTCGGTTTGTTTGCCAAAAACCACATCAGCCATTGTTTTATGCCCACCGCTTTGCTCGAAATGATGGCAACAACCTTGTTGGCTGATGCTAACTTGAGTTTGCAATATGTACTGACCGGGGGTCAAAAACTCGGTGCTTTGGCGCTAAACACCGCCAGTGATGTCAAAATTATCAACCATTACGGCCCAACAGAGGCCGCTGTGGTCAGTACGGCTTGTGTCTTGTCACTTAACGACAATACTGTGCCGCCAATTGGCAAACCCATCAGCAATGTTTGGGCTTATGTGCTGTCGCCTGAGGGCGCGTTGGTGCCAAAAGGTTCAGTTGGCGAGCTGTATATTGGCGGGGCCAGTGTGGCGCGGGGTTATTTTAACCGGCCTGAACTGACGGCGCTTTCATTCTTGGACAATCCATTTTCAGACGGTCGTTTGTATAAAACCGGCGACTTGGTGCGCTACTTGGCCGATGACAATTTGGCGTTTGTCGACCGAATTGACGATCAAGTTAAAATTCGAGGTTTTAGGATTGAATTGGGTGAAATTGAGCATCAATTATCGCAGTTGTCTCAGGTAAAAACCGTTGTAGTGCAGGCCCGTGAAGACGAACCGGGTGTTAAGTATTTAGTGGCTTACATCGTATTGACTGAAAAAGCAGATGAGCAAACGTTAACTGCCCGCTGGCGTAAAGACCTGTTGCAAACCTTGCCTGAATACATGGTGCCTGCACATTTTGTAGTGCTCGATGCCTTGCCATTGACCAGCAATGGCAAGGTCGACAAAAAAGCGTTGCCCAAACCCGATGGCGGGTCGATGATGGGTGAGTATATTGGGCCCGCCAC
>JABSOG010000772.1 GCA_013216025.1 Algicola sp.
TGTAGAATCCCTCACCAAATAACTTTAGTATTGAGAAAAACACAAATGAGCGACTGGGAAAACGCCCTGGCTGAGATCAAGCGTGGCGCAGATGAGATCTTGCTGGAAAAAGATCTGATAGAAAAATTAAAATCCGGCAAACCGTTGAAAATCAAGGTCGGATTTGATCCAACCGCCCCCGACTTACACCTCGGTCATACCGTATTAATCAATAAAATGCGCACTTTTCAGCAGCTTGGCCACGAAGTCATCTTTTTGATAGGTGATTTCACCGCTTTGATAGGTGATTTCACCGCTTTGATTGGTGATCCAACCGGTAAAAATGTCACTCGTAAGCCGCTAACCAGCGAGCAAATTCTTGAAAATGCTGAAACGTATAAGCAGCAGGTTTTCAAAATTCTCGACCCTGAGAAAACCACCATTGCCTTTAACTCCACTTGGATGGACAAACTCGGTGCTGCTGGCATGATCAAACTGGCCGCACGCCAAACTGTTGCTCGCATGCTAGAGCGTGACGACTTTAAAAAGCGTTATAACAGCGGCCAATCGATTGCCATACACGAATTTTTATACCCGTTGGTGCAAGGTTGGGATTCGGTTTGTATGGAAGCCGATGTTGAGTTGGGTGGTACCGATCAGCGTTTTAACCTGTTGATGGGTCGTGAGCTACAAAAAGAACAAGGGCAACGACCGCAAACGGTGTTGATGATGCCGTTGCTTGAAGGTCTTGACGGCGTACAGAAGATGTCGAAGTCACTGAACAACTACATTGGTATCACCGATGTACCCAACGATATGTTCGGCAAAATCATGTCAATCCCGGATACTTTGATGTGGCGCTACTTTGATTTGCTCAGCTTCCGACCTGTAGAAGAGATAGAGCAGTTCAAAAAAGATATCGAAGCGGGCGCCAACCCCAGAGACACCAAAATTACGTTGGCCAAAGAGATCATTGAACGTTTCCATGATGAAGCGTCAGCCGAGTCAGCACATCAGGATTTCATTCAGCGTTTTCAAAAAAATGCGATGCCTGATGAAATGCCCGAAGTGCAATTGTCGGCACCTGAGGAAGGTCTGCGTATTGCCAATCTGCTAAAAGATGCCGGTTTGGTTAACAGTACAAGTAATGCGATGCAGATGATTAAACAGGGCGCGGTGAAAATCAACGGCGAAGAAAAAGTCAGTGATAACCGTATGATGGTGGCCAAAGGCACAAAAGCGGTCTTTCAAGTGGGTAAACGAAAGTTCGCCCGAGTGACAGTTAGTTAGTGCCTGTCCGGAAACGGATGTTTCCATCTGCCAAATTGGCAGGACGGCGCTATGCAGCGTAGTCGTAAAACCTATTTTCAATAGGTTACAAATTTCATCCTGAATACGACTACTGAAGCGCGTGCGCAAAGGGGCGCTTTGGGATGAAAACTAGTCTAAGAGGTAGTATATGGAACAATCTAACGTGGTCGACAATATCGTTGACATCACCCCGGATAATTTTCAACAGGTCATCATTGAAGAGTCCAAAATACGACTGATAGTGATCGGCTTTTGGACCGACCGAGACCCATTATGTGTAGAATTGATGAAAAATCTGGCGACTTTGTTGGTTAGTTACCCCGATTCTGTGACTTTTGCCAAAATTGATGTCGATACGCAGCAACAAGTCGCCATGCAATTTGGCATTCAAAGTGTGCCTACGGTGGCCTTGTTTCGCGATGCCAAACCGGTCGATAATTTTACCGGGACTAAAACTGTGGCCGAACTCGAAGCCTTTTTGCAGCCTCATCTCCCTAAAGAAGAAGACTTGTTGCTGACACAGTGCCAAGCAGCTATTGTGGCTGGCGATTACACCAGTGCCTATGGTTTGGCTAAAAAAGCTTATGAGCTATCACCTGAACGTGTAGACATCAAGCTGGTCGTTATTGATGTTAGTATTGATGCTGGTAAATTGGATGACGCCCAAGCATTGCTGCAAAGTATCAAGATGATTGATCAGGATGCTTATTATCAGACACTGACAGCAGCCTTGCAACTGGCCCAGTCTGCTGCGGATTCACCTGAGATTTTGGCATTGCAACACCAGCTTGAGCAACAGCCTGATGACCATGATTTAAAAGTCAAATTGGCGGTGCAGTTCAGTCAGGCCAAGCGTAATGAAGAGGCACTTGAGTTATTGTTTGGTGTACTTCGTCGCGATATGGCCTTTGGCGACGCGAAAAAGGTATTTTTAGATATTCTAGCGACGTTACCTGATGGTGATGCATTAGCAGGTAAATATCGACGTAAAATGTACAGTCTTCTGTATTGATTACCGCTATATATTGTTGGGTATAAACCCAACAATATATAGGTTTACAACCTCATATGTTCCATTTGTAGCTCTTAACCCCGTATTATCCTTAACGTTCTGTTTTACAACTATAAACTCGGCTCACTCAACCACCCAGAACATCAAATACGCTATTCCACTTTTATATTAATTAACCCTGTTCTATAGCTTTAAGGCCAGTTACAGCCGTCAGGTTGCCGACAGTACTCAAACCGATTTACCATTCGTTTAGTGATAACACCACAATGCAGTTTAATGCTTACAAAAATAGTCTCAAATATCAGACTTCGCTGGTACCGTTGCGTTCACAACAGGAGTTGTTAACCAACGAGAAAAATGGATTTTTCTTCCCAGTCAGAGATCAGCAGGCCATGTTCAGCGGCTCAGTCGCGCTTTGGTGATGGCTCTGCTGATGGCAGCGGCGTGGGTTATCCAGAAGGATGGACAACGAATTCATTGAAAAACAAGCCTTACGATTACGCTGCATAGAGCCACCCTGTCATTTGGCAGATAGAAATTGCGTTCTGGTGGTTTTACTAGGGGTTGGTTTCAGGCGGCTTCTAGCCAAAAAAATCGATGATTTAAGTCATTGCTTCATGAGTTGCACACACAGGCTTTTGGGTAACCCACTAAAGCCTGTATTGTCTCTACAGGTGAATTCTTATGTCACAATTGAGGGAAACGTTATAGAACAAGTGATGTTAACGATAAAAGAGACATGACAGAATAAAAAAAGGTAGAGAGTGACTGCAAATGTTTCAGCGGTTATCTCAGCTTAAGGGGAAACGCTGACAAATCATTGCAGTCTGGCGGTAGCTTTATTAAAACTAAAGGATCAGTTTAACATCTTGTGCGGAATAACCCTTGTTTTCGGTTTTGATCAAATTAAATTCAACCGTTTGACCTTCAAACAAATTGCGAGTACCAGCGATGGTGACTCGAACTTCAGAAAAATGGACCATGATATCTTCGCGGATATCGTCGCAACAAATAAATCCAAAACCCTTGGAAACGTTAAACCATTTAACTTTTCCTCGTTTTCTTTCTTCTATTACCGTGCTATTCAATTGATTTATCCCCATGAAACAGAAGAGTTTTTACACTCGGTTATTATGCCGTATGAGCCTATTATACATCCAGTTAATAATATCACCCTAACAACCCGGCTATGATATCAATTAAATAGGCCAAAAATGAAGGAGTATTTACGCTTAGCCCGGATATTTCTGTAAAAATGTAACAAAAGGGGGCGCTTGCCACTAAAACGGTTATCAAATGGGCAGGTATGGCTTTGGGGAATTGGGATCACCGGTACACACGGTTCAATCAAATCGTCATTTCACCGACTCCTTCACGGTATCGACCGTCCAATTGTTGTTGAGAGGGTTGAAGATTAGTCTAAACTCTAAAACATGATTATTTTCTGGGTCAAATAGATGAAGATTCTTATTACCGGGGCTTCCGGTCTGGTAGGTACGGCATTATGGGACCACTTGAGAAAAGGGGGGCAGAATGTCGGGCGGTTGTTGAGAAACAGAGTGCGTGGTGCCAGTCCCTGTTGGAATATAGATAAGGGAGAAGTCGATTTGGGGGAATTTGGCGAACCCGACGCCATCGTCCATCTGGCAGGAGAAAATATTGCACAAGGGCGCTGGAATGACGCGAAAAAGCAACGAATTTTATCCAGCCGGGTCAACAGCACTCGTTTTCTGGTGGATTGTGTCAGCAAAATGAGTGTAAAACCCAAGGTGTTGATCAGTGCCTCTGCGATTGGCTTCTATGGCGATAGGGCAGCCGATGTGATGGATGAACAGGACACTCATGGTCAGGGCTTTGTCAGTGAAGTGGCGATTAAATGGGAAGCCGCGAGTTTGCCAGCCATGGATTATGGCGTTAGGGTGGTCAATATTCGTACTGGCATGGTATTAAGCCCCAAGGGCGGCGCATTGGGTAAAATGCTGTTGCCGTTCAAACTGGGTCTCGGCGGATTGATTGGTAGTGGACTACAATATGTCAG
>JABSOG010000773.1 GCA_013216025.1 Algicola sp.
TCACTGGCTCCCCTTTTATCAAACCAAATGGCGGATCGATGACCCCGCAACTCACACCGACCTGCACAAAGGCATTTTGAATATCACTGACGTTATAACCCAAATCATTTGCGGCGCTTTCGACACCACAGGCACCGCCGTCAAAGTCGGTGTTGGCATTCCAGTAAATTCGGTTCGCCAGCCCCATCACTTCAAACACTTTTCGGGTATCCCAACCAGCGGTAGTGGCCAACAAAAAAGACGCTTTATTGTAAACACCTGAACTGTAATGAACGTCCATGCCGTTGGTATAATCACTGGCATTATCAATCGAATTGCCGTCTAGCGGCGGATTATGCATGTAACGCAATGCACCGTCACCGATAAAAATGTCAGCACCGACCAGCCAATCATTGGTGCCTGTCATATGAAATTCTGCGGCTTCGCCAGCCAAATCAGAAAACGCTTCGTTAATACCGCCCGACATCCCCTGATAGGTCAAGTTAGAGTAGTTAGAGGTGAAACCATGGCTGACTTCGTGTGCCATTACATCTGCCGATACCAGTGGGTAAAACATCGTACCGCCATCACCAAAGGTCATGCACGAACCATCCCAAAAGGCGTTTTCGTAATTGGTGCTGTAATGCACTTTAATACACAACTGAGTTGGCAAAGGCGCAACGCCCAAATAATCGTTATAAAGGTCGTAAATCACCTGACCAAAATAATGCGCATCGTTAAGTGGAGATGCTGCACCATTAATAGATTTATGGGTATTTCGGGGACAATCATACGAAAATGCCGTGCTGCCAGTTGTGCCGTGGTTTAAGTCTATGGTTTTGACGTTTGCGGTATTCATGGTACAGGTATTGCCCTGCTTTTGAACGTCGAGAAAGCCATAATCGCTACCAAATTGATAAATCCCGGTTTTAGCGTTGCCACCCGGGCCTATGCCAATCGCTTGGTGTTGCAGGTTGTCATAAGTAAACAAAATATCGCCGTTGTGTGCATCGACAAAATACACTGGCACAGACGGTTCGCCACCCTTTTGAGCGGGCACAGTATACGAAATACGATGCACCAGTTTAGGCTGGTCTTTGACCATATAAATCATCAGGTCGTTGCGTTTGTTGTAAATACTCGCTTTGGCAGCGTTCATTGCTTTGTTTGACCCAATTGCAAGAGCACCAAGCGTCCTGTCGTTATTGATCATGCTTTGCATCGCCACTTTTGGCGCAATACGAGGTTTGGTGATCAACAAGTGACTGTCCAAATCGACATATTGACCTTTAACATTACTGATCAAACCCATCGCGGATTGGGTTGCTGCAACGCTGTAGCCAAAGACAGGAATGTCTCGGTACATTTGTTGAAACCGCACCTTGGCATCACCGCTGGGCAGGTTAACTTTATTGGTTGCTTGCATTTGGCTGTTGCCGACAAGTCCCATCACTTGGTTAATATCAACCGAGGAGAAACCTTTGGCCAGAGTGGCAGCGTCGATAGTCGTCGCCCCGTAAACATTCATGGTGAGCGCGCAGCCGATAGCCACACAGATTTTTGAAACGTGTTGGATTTTCATCATTATTCTCTATTTATTACTATTATTTTGAGTTTATTTTGAGTACCCACTAATGCAGGTACGAGAGAATTTACCTTAAAAATCCAATGGTTACCACCCAAATTGGTTTATTTAATAAACGACCCCGCAGCAAGCTGCTGGGAATTAACCCTTTAAATCACTCGTTTTTCTGCCGCTACGCGGCATTATATAAAGATGCGCAGCAGATTTATTAAAACTTGAGCCGTAACCCTTAAGCTTTGAGACAGGAATTTACGATGTTTAATACTATTTTCACGCAACAAACCCTATACCTTTGATAAATAACAGATTATTTTCGTGTCCGGAAATTAATAGATGCTGTCCTAACGTTAATAGCGGTTTTTTCGAACCATTGGTAAAGTAGGTCTCATCCGCTGAACGAGATAACAAACATGCTCATTCGGCGGTAATCTAAAACCTTTTAAACACTCACATAAACACTGAAATTTGTTAATTAAGGAAGTAAATATGAACAACCTAATCAAAAAATCCGCCGCCATTACAACAGTAGCCGCCACCATCTTCGCCGCCTCTACCGCTTTTGCTGGTACTCATCTGTTAGAGTACGTTTACTACTCAAACTCAGCCAAAACTACGGTTGTTGGCGAAAAAATCGTTCGTTGTGACAACACTATTTACGCCACAGGCAATACCAGCACGCCTTACTATCGTTTGGTTGGCAGCGAGCCTTGTTCACAAGAGCCAGGCGGAAGAGTTATCCAGTTGTAAACTATTCAGTTGTAAGTAATGACTGCATAAAATAATAAAGCGGCTTAGGCCGCTTTACCAAGGCAGGTAATTTACGATACCGGCTCAGCAATTGTTTTTGCCAACTCAGTTCTAGAAACCCCCATCGCCAGCAAAGATTTCATTAACAAGTCTATCGATACACTAGGGTCTCCCGCTTCCATTTTGGCTATGCGAGACTGACTAGATTGCACCTTGTTTGCCAACTCCACCTGACTCATTCTTTCCTTTAATCGTCGTGATTTTAAAGCATCGCTTAATGCCAGTTTCATTTCAATATACGCCGATTCACCAGCACTGAGATCTAGAAAATCAGCGGCTGATCCGACTTTCCAACCCTTGGCTTCAAGCTTTTGTTGTTTACTCGCTTTCATTGTCATACATCCTTAATCTTGCCTTACAAATATCTATGATTGGCCTGGGCGTTTTAGTTGTTTTCTTTTCAAACAACTCAGGGATCACAATCGCATCATTGTCGATACGATAAATAACTCGCCATATCTTATGTTCATCAGTAATTCGCAGCTCATGACAACCTGCCACGATGGATGGCATGGGCCGGGATTGTGGCATAGAAAGTTTTTCACCCCGTTGCAATCGTCGCAAAAGGTAACCCGCTTCTAGTCTGGCGGCAGCTGAAAACGGTGGGCTTTTGACTTCACTATGTAACCACACCAAAGGTTTATCACTTGGGCTCATGTTACCAACTATATGTCATATTTGACATACATTCAAATAGACAGCGACCAAGAACACCATTGAAGTATCATGTTATGGTTCAATCACAAGCACAGCTACGGTAATAAAAATGTCTCTTATCAATAAAACTATCATTGACGATGTATTGGCCCTACCTTCTTCGGCACGAGTTGAATTGGTCGAGTTGCTAATGAACTCACTGGTTGCGCCAGACAAAGAAGTCGATGGTTTGTGGGCAACAGAAGCCGAATCACGAATAGATGCTTATGAAAAAGGCCTGTTAAAAACAGTTTCGCTGGATACCGTTCTTTCAAAATATGTCAAATATCGTTTGGTTGGCAGCGAGCCTTGTTCACAAGAGCCAGGCGGAGAGTTATCCAGTTGTAAGTTACAGCTCTATTAAAGCTGGTCGAGCGCTCGACCAGCTAATTTTACGCTCGCGACCCCGTCAATAATCCGTATAATATCGACAAAATAACTCGATAACGATACACGATGCCCCAAGTTGTAAAAATCCCCGAAAGTTTACAAACAGCATTGCAAACTCACACCTTAGTGCCCTTTGTTGGCGCGGGTTTATCGATGTCTGTTTTACGTGAAGACAACAAAGAACCGTTATTTCCCAGTTGGCCACAGTTATTGCAATTGGCAGCTGCAAAACTCGTCAGAGAAAACAAACCCAAAGCCGCTAATGCTATTACAGCCTGCCTTGACTATATCGAAGATGATTCTTACTTAAGAGCAGCTAAAATCGCGCAAAAAGAACTGGGAAAAAAGCAGTGGAATGACTTTTTAAAAGAACAGTTAGACCCGTCAAAAACCCTTTGTAACCCGGCCAGCTTAGCCACAGCCGAAAAGGTCTGGAAACTGGGTAGCAAGCTTATAATCACCACCAATTATGACAAAGTACTCGACTGGGCCCGCCCTGCCGATTTGCGTGATGAATTGACGCTTTGGCCGATTGAAGCTGCTCACGGCCTGCAACAAGCCCTAACCAAGCCAGTTGAGCGCCCAACCTTGTGGCACCTGCACGGGCATGTCGATAACATCAACAACATCATCCTAACGCCCGATGGCTATCAAACGCTTTACGGTGACGTTAAAGAGTCAACCTATAAAGCCGCCCTCACCAGTTTGCGTACATTTTTGGCCACCCGCACGTTGCTTTTTATTGGCTTTAGCTTCGCTGACGAGACGTTTTACCGACAACTTAAAATCATCAACGACATTTATGACGGCAACACCCCAAAACATTATGTGTTGATAAAAGCCGACCAACAAAAAGCCATCGACAACTTGGGTTTACCGC